>JAWOEZ010000073.1:0-23043 GCA_046482435.1 Halanaerobiales bacterium | reverse complement strand
TACCTGATTTAGGGCATCTACCTGTGACTTGCCTTTTCTAAATCCAAGTGAACAGTCACAAAATATATCTTCATATATCGGCTCTATTACTTCCTTGACTGCAGCCTGGACTATTCTATTTTTCACAGTGGGTACTCCCAAAGGACGTTCACTGCCGTCACTTTTAGGGATATATACCCTTAGTACCGGTGATGGGTGATAACTATCATTTTGAAGTTGTCTATATATTTCTCTCATGTTAAATTTATATTTCATATTAAATTCCTCTGTTGATACTCCATCTATACCAGCACTACCACCTTTAGCTATCACTTTCTCAGCAGCTTCATGCATGTTCCATTTTTCAACTATCTTATCTCTTAGGGTGTAGTATCTATCTATCGGCACTTGCTCACCTTCATCTTCCTTCACGACTTACCAGTCTTTAACTCAATAATCCAGCCCATTAACCCCTGTTCTTCATGCTATTACCGATTGCGTTTTAGGAAAACCAATCGCACCTATCTGTATACCACTACTCGGGTCGCAGTATTTCTACCATCTCTTGCCTTTGGTTTTTCTTTCCCATCAGCGCCATCCGGTAGACTCACTGACCTCTATCAGTGTCTAAACTACTTAACAGTTAATCGACCACTCTTATTTCGTTTCCAACTTCGGATAAGATCGGTATCCTTCACTCCAGTTGGCTTTCTCCTCTTACAAATCACTCTGTAGTCATCAGACCAACTATCAACACTACTATGATACGTCTGAATTCTGTGTGGACTTTACCTCGGTTTTCCCTTTTTAGGTTATGCCTTGGCTTACTACTCTACCGTTTGGCGGTAGATCCAAACAGAGAATCCTCCGGTCAACTACATTACTTTACTGTCATTCCGACCCTAATCACACCTGTAGACCTAGCATTCCTGTATGAAGGATAGGCTAGCATTGGATTTCTTCGTTGTCATGGCGAATCATCATCTACAAATGCCACCTCTGGTTCACAAAATGTTTCGGACTAACAGTTCGTCTCAAACTCTTCAAATTCCACTTCACAGTGAACACCCTGCTACTGTCGACTTCATGCACCCAATTTTTAGACTTAGGTTGACGTTTGTTTTCTCCGTTCGCTCACCCATTTCTTCTGTGAGTGCCACAATATCTCAACCATATCACATACTCATAGCACAGATAGGACTTTCACCTACTATCAATGTAGTTTACGAAGCACACAGTTAAATAAGAAACCGCCAGGAGGCGGCTTCTTCTACTTTTTATATCTTATTATCCTGTTTAAACACAAGCTCTTATATTATTTTTGTACCTTTTTGACTGCCTCTATAACCTCCTCAATATCTGGTAATTCCGGAATTTCATATTCTTTTACCCAAACAACATTTCCTTCTGGATCTAGTATTATATTTGCTCTACCTGAAATCCCTTTTGTTTCTATAAATACATCCATAATCTTGGCTACAAAACCTAAAGGATAAAAGTCAGATAATATTTTTAATTTATCTAATCCTAGATGATCTGCCCAAGCTTTCTTCGTTGGTACCGGATCAATACTAATCCCAAAAGGTATAGTATTTAAATCTTCTAATTTATCATAATGAACATCAAGTGCTTTCATCTGTTTAGCACAAACACTTGTCCATGCTAGAGGATGAAAGGAAAGTAATTTATATTTATCCTCATAATCACTTATATTGACATCATTTCCTTCCTGGTCGGGTAAAGTAAATCCATTTGGGTTTTTCCCTTTTTTAATAACCATAACTAATTGCCCCCTTAATTTTTACTGATCTGTTTTATAATATTCATACTGCCCTTTATAAGCTACATCTTTATACCGCTTTCTTAATTCTTCTAATTCTTCTTTGCTATACGGTTCGAAACTACGAACAATTTCTAAGTTCTGTTCCAACACTTCAAAAGAATCAATACCGCTAACTAAAGTGCTGATTGGCATTGAAAGAGAATACCGAATAGCTTCTTCCACACCTATATCAGTATTAAAGATACGGCCAGCTGCCAAACTTTTCATCCCAATTACACCCATATTTTTTTGATTGGCTTGCGGTAAAATCTGTTTTTGAAAACTACGGAAGTGATAATCAAGTACATTGAGAGGGAATTGAACAGTGTCCCAATCATAATCAATATCTAGCATTTGCTGATGTAAAGATGGATATCGATGTCCAGTAAATCCTATATACTTTATTTTCCCTTCTTTTTTAGCCTTTTCAACCTCTTCTAAAACACCTTCATTTAAAATTTTAGCTGGTTCCCCAATATTGATGATTTCATGTAATTGTAAAAGGTCTATATAATCCGTATTTAATCTTTGTAAACTATCTTCTAATTGCTTATTAAATCTTCCCCTGGTACGGCCGTGATTTTTTGTCATTATAAAAGCTTTTTTTCGATAACCATTTTTAAGTGCTTCACCCATCAGTCTTTCACTTAACCCTTGATGATAACACCAGGCATTATCCAGGAAAGTAATCCCTTCATCAATTGCCCTCCTGATTAATTTTATCGATTCTTTTTTATTTAACTCTCCTATATGATATCCACCAAGACCTAAAATCGAAACCTCTTCCCCCGTTTTTCCTAATATTCTAGTGGGAATACCCTTTTTATTCATTGAACTCACCTCAATTTTTAGTCTTTATTAATCTTAAGCAGCTTTGCATTAATAGCAACAATCACTGTACTTAAAGACATTAAGACAGCTCCAAATGCCGGCGATATCATGAAACCATAACCTGCTAACACACCAGCAGCTAGGGGAATTGCAATAGCATTATACCCTGTAGCCCAGAATAAATTTTGGACTATTTTACGATAAGTTGCTTTACCAAATTCTATTAATGTCACTACATCGGCAGGATCGCTTTCCACTAAAATTATATCGGCTGTTTCCGCAGCAACATCAGTACCAGAGCCAATTGCTATTCCAACATCGGCATTTGCCAATGCTGGCGCATCATTTACTCCGTCTCCAGTCATTGCTACAAATTCTTTATCACCTTTGAATTCCTTGATCTTTTCTTGCTTTTCATGAGGTAAAACTTCTGCTAGATATCCATCTAAAGATAGTTCATCACTCACATATTTAGCAGTTTGTTCATTATCACCCGTTAACATCCAAATCTTTATACCCTTCTTCTGTAATTTATCAACGGCTTGTTTTGATGATTCTCTAATTTTATCTGACAAAGTTATTGCACCGATAATTTCATTCCCCTCTATTACAAATGTTATTGTGAAGGGTCCAGATTTTTGTTCGAATTCACCAGGAATTTCCATATTGTTTTCTTCTAAATAACCCGGACTTACGACTAAATATTTTTCTCCATTTATTTTGCCTTCTACACCTTTGCCTTGTATATTACTAAAGTCATTTACATCATAATAATCTATTTCTTTTTCTTCAGCTTCTCTTTCCATACCCCTTGCTATAGGGTGTTCTGAATTACTTTCTAAAGAAGCTGCATATTTAATTATATCATTATTGGAATAATTTTCTTTAAAAGATTGAATTTCACTTACTCCAAACTCCCCTTCTGTCAGAGTTCCAGTTTTATCAAATACTATTGTAGATATCTTTCTAGAATTTTCAAAGGCTGTCCTATTTCTTATTAATAAGCCATTTTGTGCTGAAATGGTAGTAGAGACTGCCACTACTAGAGGTATTGCCAATCCAAGAGCATGTGGACAGGTAATAACCATCACAGTAGCCATTCTTTCAATTGAAAATGCAAGATCTCTTCCAGCACCTAACCATGAAAATAGGGTTATCAAACCAACTGATATTGCGATAATAGTCAAATAAAGAGCTGCTCTATCAGCTAAACCCTGAGTTTTGGACTTGGCTTTTTGAGCTTCTGAAACCAGATTAATAACTTGAGAAAGATAGCTGTCATCACCAGCTTTTTTGATCTCTACTTCAAGGGAACTATCACCATTTATTGAACCACCTATTACTTCATCCCCAACATTTTTTCCCACTGGTTCTGATTCCCCGGTCAACATAGATTCATTGATATAACTTGTTCCCTCAACTATTTCACCATCAGCAGGTAATTTTTCGCCAGGACGAACTAATATTTTGTCACCTACTTCTAATTCTTTTATTTGAACATCAACTATATCATCATCTTTAATTAGATGTGCGGTATCCGGCATTAACTTTGCCAATTCTTCAAGAGCCCGCGAAGCACTCATTACTGATCTCATCTCTATCCAGTGACCTAAAAGCATGATCACTATTAAAGTAGCCAGCTCCCAGAAGAAAAATCTACCCTCCAAGCCAAATACAACTGCACTACTGTAAATATATGCAACAGATATTGCTAATGCTATTAGGGTCATCATTCCAGGCCTTTTATCACTCAATTCATTATATAAGCCTTTTAGAAAGGGCCAACCACCATAGAAAAAAATAACTGTAGATAATAAAAACAGAAGATAGTTACTTCCGTAGAAAGTAATTTCTATATTCACAAAAGTCTGAATCATAGGTGATAATATTAAAATTGGAATCATAAAAATTAATGATACAAAAAATCTTCTTTTAAAATCTTGCACCATTTTTTTATGATGATTATTGTCCATCTATTAACACCTCCAAAAATTTCCTTATCTTCAACTAAATTTCTCTTAATATTTTAATCATTTTTAAAGATACTTATTTTATTATATCCTTAACTTCTTCTATCTTCTCTGGAAAGACAGGCCTAAGATAAGACTTATCAATTATCTGAACGATCTCTTGGTGAGAAATTAATCCTGAACGGAAAGAATTCAATTTGGTAGCTACATGAGAATCAATAAAAACCTGTTCATTATTGAATATTTCCAACAATTTATTATATAGTTCTTCATTCAACCTTACTTGGTATTTTTGATGGTAGTCTTCTGCCATATAAAATTTGTCTAGCTCTTCAACGCCAAAATATAATTCCCCAGCTTCTCTTCTTTTTTCTTCTAACTCTTTAATATATTCTCCCTGTTTTTCATTATCATAGAAAACAACAAATCTATACTGTCCTGAAGAAGGCCTGGCATTTTTTTCAGTATTATCAATATAATATTTTACCAGCTCTTCATAAGTAATAATTTCTGGGTCATATAATACTTTTAATGTTTCAGCATGATCTCCAATATTATTATAAGTTGGATTATCAGTTGTACCACCCGCATAACCTACATAAGTATGAACTACTCCGTCTAAGGCACCATACAGGGCCTCGGTACCCCAAAATCAGCCTTTGGCAAAGTGGGCAGCTTTTAGAAACTGTAAAGAAGCTGAATTTAAGCAGTACCTTAAGCCAGTGGGTTCCGGACCATCACTAAATAAATGACCGAGATGACCACCACATCTTGAACAAATAACCTCGGTTCGATCCATTCCCATACTATCATCTGGTCTTGTTACCACCGAATTCTCAGAATATACATCATAAAAACTAGGCCAACCGCTACCTGAGCTATACTTATGATTTGAGTCAAATAAGAAATTTCCACATGCTGCACAAGCATATATACCCTTTTCCTTGTTAAGATAATGTTTATTATTAAAAGCAGGTTCAGTATTACCTTCTTTTAATATACTATATTCTTCTTCTGTCAGTTTGGACTCCCAGAACTCATCAAAAAGTTCTATTGGATACTCCCCTTCTACTTTTAGAGCAATCGTTATGGGGGTAAACGATATAATAATAATAAAAATTATCGACAATATTACAAAATAATTATTATCTACCAATTTTATTCCTTCTTTCCTTTTCTATTTTCGTCTTCCAATTCATTCATAATTTCTTTAATTTTCTTTTTCTCCCAATTTTCTCCCAAGATCCGGCTAACTCCAAATACTTGAGTCCAATGCACAGCTATACCAATTCCCCACCCAATCAACGGCCAATAGAACCAATAATTACCAGGTGACACAATGTAATTTATAATAAAAATACCAATATTTACAACTAAGTAAACTAAAAGATGAGAATAAAAATCCTTTATTTCTTTAACTTTTTCCTTGGCTTTTTCATATTTTTCCTCTTCTTTCATATTTAAATCACTCCCTTTTATGCTGTTCTCCTATTACTATAAATTCTTTCATAAATATAAAAGTCCTGCATCTAGTTGTCAACAAAAAATTAGTTATATATAAAGGTCTTTTTGTATGAAATAAGAATATTATAAGTGAATATATATTAAAAGGGTGAGTAAAATGAAATTAAGATATTTTAATTTTGAAAAAGATTTTGATAAGATTTACCAAATTTGGCAGGAAGTTGGCTGGATAAAAGACGATGAAAAGCAAAACGAAGCTTTACAATACTTTGTAAAAGGGGGGCAGGGTAAGGTCGCTTTATTAAAAGATCAAGTTGAAGGTTATGTTAATTCCACCCCTG
Organism: Halanaerobiales bacterium; assembly: GCA_046482435.1. Taxonomy (GTDB): domain Bacteria; phylum Bacillota; class Halanaerobiia; order Halanaerobiales; family M55B127; genus M55B127. The sequence goes on along the minus strand of JAWOEZ010000073.1, from coordinate 16,636 downwards.
GACATATCCAATACCTTGATGAAGAATTATCACTACAGGCTGTTTCTGCTGTGACAATAAGTAGAATTGCAAGGAAACAAGGAATAGCTACAAAAGCAACTGCTGAAGTAATTGCAGAATCTGCAGCCCAGGGAGTAAATGTGTCAGCACTTGGGATGTTTGAACAGGGATTTTATAATAAATTAGGTTATGGTACTGGTAGTTATGAACATCTGATCAGCTTTGATCCTGATCATTTAAATCTAATAGGAAGTGCACCAATTCCAGAAAGAATAACACTAGAAGATTTTAAAGATGTTCATAAATCAAGACTAGAACGCACAAAAAAACACGGTTACTGTACTCTATTACCCACTGAAATAACAAGAGCTGAAATTTTATTCGGGTCAAGTAAGTCTTTTGGCTTAGGTTTTCGTGATAAAGCTGATAATATCACACACCATATGTGGATTAAATCTGAAAATGATTTACACGGCCCATATTTTATCAGATGGATGGTCTTCAATAATAAAGAACAATTTTTTGAATTAATGAATTTATTGAGAAATTTAGGAGACCAAGTCCATCTCATAAAATTATGGGAACCGGCCGGTATTCAGTTCCAAAACTTTATTGAAAAACCTTATCGAGATTCTCATGTTACCAAAAACAGCAAATTTGAGGTAACAAATAAAGCCATTGCTTACTGGCAGGCTAGAATTTTAAATTTAAAAGACTGCATAAATAAAACGACATTCCCTAATAACAAATTAGAATTTAATATTAAATTAAAAGATCCTATCGAAAAATATTTAGATGCCAATTCACCCTGGCAGGGTTTAAGTGGAGAATACACTATCAGTTTTGGCAGAACTTCGGGAATTACAAATGGGTTATCTCCGGGTCTCCCTATTCTTAAAACAGATATAAATACTTTTACAAGAATGTGGCTAGGGATAGTTCGCCCTTCATTATTACCATATACAAATTACTTTAAAGCTCCTGAAAAACTTATCCAAAAATTAGATAACCTATTTATTACAATACCAAAACCAAATATTGATTGGGATTTCTAAAATAAATATATGAACTGGCCTTTTATAAATAATTTCACCCTATTTAGATATAGAAAGGTGTGAAAAAGCGTGAAAAAATATGTGGGATTTGTAAAAAATCACAGGAAAATTCTGTTCATCTTGTTTATTGCTGTTAATCTCTTAGCTATAATTGGTCTCTTTAGAATTCAAATAAATCCAGATTTTAATATATTTATGCCAGAGGATTCCATTTATAAAAAATCGCTAGATAGAATGGGACAATATTTTTCTAATTCTGATCAAATCTCAATATTAATTGAAAGCGAAGATTCCAAACTTGATGAACAGAACCTAACTAAATTCAGGAATTTCCAGGCTTATTTAGAAAGTCAAAATAATATTCAATCTATCAATGGTCCCACCCCAAATGAAATCCCATTCGGGCAAGAAAAAATCAACCTCAATAAACTTAATCAGGATAAAGTAAAAAAATTAAAAGAACACTTTAATAAGATGGGGAAACTCAGCTCAATTTATAAAAGTAAAGATAAACTATATGCATCTTTTACAATCTTTCCTGACAGCGATTTTTCAAATGAAAACCTGACAAATATTGAAAACCATCTAAATGATAATAATATAAATTATTTTGCCTCAGGAGATTTATATATGCAGCAAAAAATAATAGATTATATACTTTTGATATTATTATTTATTCCCCCTACGGCTTTAATATTAATATTATTAGTGTTTAAAACCCAAATGGGGAGTTTAAAGGCCACCTTATTTTCAATACTTCCCGCCGGGGTCGCTGCACTCTGGACCTTAGGGGTTGTCGGATGGTCCGGCAATCAAGTCTCTATAATCACGGTATTAGCTCCAATTTTTACAATTGTAATTGGTAGTGCTGATGGTTTACACTTTGTTTCACACCTCCAGGAATCATTAGATGAAGGAAAAAATAGAATAGAAAGTATTGTAAACACATTGAAAATGATTGGAATCCCCATGATAATAACCACAGTTACATCCATGGTCGGATTTTTATCTCTTTTAGTTATGAATACAGAAGCAATCTACGACCTTGCATTATTTGCTTCTCTTGGTGTATTTTTAGCTGGAATTGCAACCTGGTTTGTTCTCCCCTTATTTTTGACACGAAATATTAATTTACCTTACAATAGTAAAGGGAAAAAATTGTTTACTTCCCAAATAAAAAAACTGTGGGGGAAACCTAGTATAATAATATTAGTTGGGCTTATTTTACTTGCCTCATTGGGAATCCCTAAAATTAATACTGAGTTTAATATGCCCATGGTCTATCGGAATTTCACAAGTGTCCATAAGAGCTTTGAAAAAATTAAAGAGGTGACTGGAGGGAGCTTACCCTTATATCTATTGATCAATACTGAAGAAAACCCTTTAAAACCTGAATATGCAGAACAAATATTGGATATACAAAATGAATTAGAAGAAAAAAATTTAGCAGCCAAAACAATCAGTGCTTTTGATATTTATTCTATAATTTATAGCAACTTCTCCGATACTTCTGAAATTAAATATCCCAATAGTTTAACCCAAATAAATATGATAAAGCAAATGGTCTTTTCAGAAACAGGTTTTAATCCAACAAAACAGTTTATAAATAATGAAGAAAACTATACCAGAGTAATGATTTTCCCCAAAAATTTAAGTAATACTACACTTGAAGAAATTGCAACTTATGTAAATAATAAAAAAAGTAATCTAGATAAATTAAATATGAATCTTACTGGAATTCAGTATTTAATGCATGATTTGAATCAAAATATGTTATCTAACCAAAGAAATACACTGTTTATAGCTTTTGCCCTTGTATTTTTCCTATTATTTATTTCGTTAAAAAAATTTATCCCCGCAATTATATCAATCTTACCAATAGGTTTTACTGTATTAATATTATTTGGCTTTTTGGGACTCAGTAATATTTCATTAAATTTATTTACGGCTACAATATTTAGTATTACTATCGGGGTAGGGATTGATTATGCAGTTCATTTCACTTCAGTCTGGATGAACTTTAAAAACCAGGGTTATGAAAATATAAGGGCGGTAAATAAGGCATATAACTATACAGCAAGGCCAATCATGGCCAATGCTTTCGGGCTAGCAATAGGTTTAAGTGCCCTTTTAATGTCCCCTTTAAGAATACATCTATATGTTTCTACCTTAATGTGGGTTTCCATGATTTCAGGAGTATTTTTAAGTTTATCCTTTTTACCAACAATATTAAAAAAAGTTGAATAAATGTAAAATATAAATAAGTTAATATATTAAACCGAAAAGAGAGAAAGCCCTTTTGAATTTCATAGGGCCTTCTCCCTTATATATATTATATTTAATTTAAAATAATTATTCTTTTCTAAAAATATTGTTTTTGTTTATCAGTTTAATGATTTTTTAATTATAGAATCGTTCAAATATTTTAAAGTAATTTTTTGTATATTTCTATTTCTCAGCTATAATAAAAAATCGATGTTCTTTTACTTCAAAATAATTATTCTCCTCTATGTGCTCATGTATTTCTCTTAATTTTAAATAATATTTGTCAACTCCAAAATCTGTTACTTGCCAGGGTACTGCCTTTAAATAATAGATTAATGCTCCTATATCATAGAACCTTAAAATAGGAAACTCTTCACTTTTAGTTAAGATATTAAAATCAGTAGCTTTCAATTCAGTAATGGCTTTTTTTAAATTCCATTCTCCTAGACCCATATCAACTACTGCCCCTAATTTTTCATTAATCTCCAAACAATTTTTACTTCCTACTTGCTGGGTGATGAATATACCCTTTTTATCTAACACTCTATATACTTCTTTAACGGAATAAGACTCATGCCTATTTGTTATTAACTCAAAAAAGTTATCTTCAAATTTTAAAACATCATTTTTAACCTCTTTTACTTCAATACCCCGTGGATTTAATCTTTCTTTGGCTAAGGGAAGATTAGGCTCATATCCTTCCGTGGCATATGTATTTGGAGGTAGCTTTTTAAATTTAGCTAAAAACTCTCCCCCTCCCGTTCCCATATCTAACATATATTTGATATTTCTCTGATATATAATTTCAAGAATTCTAGAGGAATAACTCCATTCCAATGGAGAATCATCGATTCGTCCAGTCTCTGTAATATGAGAAAAATCCCAACCTTTAAAACTATTTAATGTTTGTTCAATAAAAAAATCAAATAAATTATTTTCTTCCATATTTTATACCCCTTTAAAATCAATTAAAGCAAACCATAAATAACATGCCATCCAATATCAGCCCAAAAATGGATACTAACTGCTGCTAATATACCATACTTTCTAAAATAATAAGCTGCAGGTATGGATATTAAACTATTTAAAATTAGCAACTCAACTATTAAAATCGTTGATAAATCCGAAATCGTCTTGGCCCCCACTAAAAACATAATAGAAGGAAGGTGGGCCCCTGCAAATAAAATTGCTGAAATAACAGTAATAATCCAAAATACAATATTTTTATATTTTCCACTTAAAATAACCTTAGAAATTAACCAAACCCAAAAAGTTATAAAAAACAACCTAAAAATTATTTCTTCTCCGATTCCTGCCGACAATGAAGCAAAAAATGAAGTCGGGAAAGGAGGATGAATCAGTTTCCCGAATCCATTAAAAAAGCTAAATATATAATCTAATATAATTAAAAATAATCCAGCTGTTGCTCCTAATACAGCTGGATAAACCAACTTTTCCTTAACACTATATTTACTATCCCAAAATTCAGGGAAATCAATCTTTTTAGATAATCTCAATCCAATGTAGCCTAGTCCTCCATATAAAATTAGCATTATAAGAGCATTTACTAAGGCAATTATATTTTTACTGGCAGGAAGTTCTTGCTGCTGTATAGAGATCATCTGACCCTGGGGTAGATATACTGATATTACTGAGGAGAAAGTTAATATTACAATTAATATTATAAAACCTCTAAAAGATTTTTTACTCATTTAAGATCACCTTATACTATTTTAATTTAATAAAATCTATATCTTTTATTATTCTTTATACTCCCCTTCATAACCAAGCGTGTTAATAAGAGAGAAATAGGGAAAATGATTAACCACTGCAATAATGGTATTATTCCCACTTCAGTACCAATTAACAGAGGCATACTCTCGCTATAACCCCATCTACCCATATAGAAAGCATTTACTTCTATATAAAAACTCGCTAAAAGGACGAACAATAAAATGATAAAAGTATCTTTTTTATCCCAGATTAGGAACCATTTCCAATCATAATTAATTATAGACATAAAGATAAATAATATAATAGTTACTACTACATCTAAGAATATTCTTCCAGTCAGCAAATTGTAGTTTTCAAAAGAAGCCTCACCATTTATAGTATAAAGTATTCCACACTGTCCGTATTCCCAAAGTCCATTTAATACTGTGGATATAATTATTAAAACCAATAAAAACAGTAGTAGTTTTTTCAATATTAAATCCTCCCTAGACATAATTATTGCTTCTTACTATATATTATTAAGGAAAATCTGTCTTTTCCCTTTTATGAAAATTACCAACCACTAGTAAAAAATATAATTTACTTGATTATGAATAATTGGTAGCAATATAGTCAATTATAATACCATAAGCTATTCCGGCCAAAAATCCTGGCCAGTCCCTGAAACCAGTTGATAAAAAGAAAGCCATAGTCACCAAAGTACCTAATATTAAGCCGCGTAAAATATACCTTTTTTTGATCCAACTACCCGCTAGGCCAATAACAACTCCCATTATTATTCTATTATACCACATAGCAAATAGATACAATTCATTTCCTGAGTACCCCTGACGATACCCTACACCTATAACACAAAAAATTCCTAGGATGGCTCCAACAAATAAAGATAACCTTAATCTTTTTGTGAGCATAACTAACGCCCTCCGATTTATTACATATTTTCTCTTATTCTAAACTTCTTTACTTATGCTAATCATCCTTCTTATTTTATTTGTTTAATCCTTTTAATTCCTTTATTTCATCTTCTAATTTGTTAATTCTATCCTTTAATTTAGTTGCTTGCGCAATTGCTGCCAGTGCAAAAACAAAAGCAGGAGCTGCTAAATATCCCATGAATTCCATATTAACACCTTCTTTCCTGATTAAATATCACTACTTCTAGCCCATTTAAATAATTCTTTGAAACTGGCATTCTTTCCATACATTAACATCCCAACCCTGAATATTTTAGCAGCCAGTTTAATAAATAAGTAATTTGCTACAGCCAATAAAACCATGACACCAATAATTTCTAATAAGGGAGGATTAGAAAATCCCAATCTGATCAACATTGTTGTTGCCGAAGTAAAGGGAATGTAGGTAAAAATATAACTAAATAGCCCCTCAGGATTATTGATTATAAAGCTTGAAAAATAAAGGGGAATCAATGGTATCATAACCATAAATCCTGTAGATTGTGAACCTGATTGAGCTTCTTTCATACCTGAACCTACAATTGCATTAATTGAAGAAATTAAAATAAAACCTAACACAAAAAATATAAACATATACATGATTTTTATGGTAAATAAAGATGTGAGTGAAAAATTAAATACAAATTTCAATACAGTTAAAGCAGAAACAGCCCAAATTGTAATCTGAATTAAACCAATAACTCCATAACCTAAGACTTTACCCATCATTAAATCCCAAGAATTAATAGAAGATAGAATAATTTCAACTATTCTATTGCTTTTTTCTTTAATGATACTCTGCATTAAAGCGGAACCTGAAAAAATTGCTGCAAAAATCATAAGCATGGCAAATCCAAAAGGTAAAAACATCTCCATTACATTAGAATTGGTAGATCCTTGAGATTTTAAAGATTTTGACTCTATATTAATGTCATGGACCAATTTGTTTATCTCATTCACATTATAACCAGCCTGTTTTATTCTAAAATCTACAATCAAGGGATTTAAAAGTTTTTTTATTCGTTCAGTTTCAATCCCCTGTAAGTCATTAAAATAATTATATAATGTATTATTTTCTATAACTCCCTCCGGAATAAGCAGTAGACTACTTAGATTGTTCTCTTCTATAGTTTTTTCAATTTCATCTTCATTTATATTTTTAAAGAATACAAAGTTTATTTTGTCTGTTCTCAGAGCCTCAATTTCACTATTAGAAATAATTTCTGACTGATTATTAATACCGACTACTAATTTTTCGGACTCTCCACCCTGAGCTGAAAAAAAGCCTATACCTCCTCCAATAATTAAAATCATAATCGGAACAAAAAATGTCATGATAATAAAAGTCTTATTTCTAATTATTGTTTTGATTTCCCATTTTGCGACTTTTAAGCTATCTTTCATTATTAGTTGCCCCCTTTCGCTGCATGGACAAATATTTCGTGTAGGGGTGGTTTAACAATTGATATTTCATCAACCTCAATTTTTTCTGAAATAAATGATAAAAATTCTTTGATATTGACATCATTTTTTATATTAAAAGATACTTCATTGTCTTCAATTGCAATATCTGAAACATAGGTGAGGCTTTTGATGAAATTCAAATTACTTTTAGTTTTTACACTAACTTTTTTTTCATTATATTGATCCTTAATATCATCGATTTTTCCATATAAAACTCTTTGCCCTTTGTTTATCATGAAAATACGGCTGCAGACCTCTTCAACCAAATTCATTCTATGAGAAGATAATAAAATAGTTGTTCCTTCTTTTGTTAAATCTCGAATAATCTTTTTGAATAACTCCTGGTTTACTGGGTCCAGTCCAGAAAATACTTCATCTAAAATTAGTAATTTTGGTTTATGTATCACCGAAATAACAAACTGTACTTTCTGCTGCATACCCCGGGAAAGATCTTCAATCTTATTATTTTTATATTCAATTAAGTCAAATAATTTTAACCATTTATCGGCCTCTTCTTTTGCCTTTTCCAACTTCATGCCTTTAAGATCTGCAAAGTATAAAATAGTATCAAATACTTTTGTTGTATCATAAATCCCTCTTTCTTCCGGCAAGTAGCCAATCTGTTTTTGATTATTGATTATATCATTATTTAAGACAATCTCACCTTTATCAGGTTGAATGATATCCATAATCATCCTGATCGCGGTAGTTTTCCCGGCTCCATTTGGTCCTAAAAGCCCTAAAACTTCTCCAGACTCAACTTCAAAAGATACTTTATCGACTGCTTTTGTACTTTGAAACGACTTCTCTATATTATGAACTTCCATCACATGGTTCGACATACTACTACCTCCAACTTTTTCTTTATCAGTTTTATTTTAATAAAATCAAAATGTTTTATCAAGCAATATAAGTATTATCAATGATTTTTTAATCTTTTTAATAAAATAGATGATTATTTTAAAATTGTAAAACATTTACTTTTATACAAAAATCATATCTTATATAATTAATATTGTATGAAGGATATTAATGCTTTTAATTGAATTATATATAGTGACAACATAAAAGAACAGCAAATATAAAGGAGGTCACCTATTAATGTCTGATTATCATGAACCACAAGAAAACATGGATGAAAAAACTCTTGACACTGCCCGTATATTAAATAGCTTAAAGGAAGAAATTGAGGCTGTTAATTGGTACAATCAAAGGGCATCTGCGACTAGTAATCAAGATGTAAAAGCAATCTTAGAACACAATCGAGATGAAGAAATTGAACATGCCGCAATGGCACTTGAATGGTTAAGAAGAAATGTTCCAGCCTGGGAAGAAGAACTAGATACTTACCTTTTCACCAATCAACCTATAACAGAAATTGAAGAGGATGAAGGTGAGAGTGAGGGTAGTGAAGGTGATTCTGAAGGTTTGAATATTGGTAATATGAAATAATATTTTTAAGGAGGTATTAATATGGATTTATTAAAAAGAGATCAAGCTCCATTAACTCAAAAAGGATGGGAAGAAATAGATGAAAGAGCTGCCGAGGTATTCAAAACTCAATTAACAGCTCGTAAATCCGTCCATGTAAATGGGCCTTATGGAATAGACTTTAATTCAATTTCAGAAGGTAAGCTTGGAATTATCAAAGGTAATGAAGACCAAGTAAGAAGTAGCAAATATAAAGTAACTCCTCTTTTAGAAGCAAGATATACTTTTGAACTTAATAGGTGGGAAATGGATAATTTAGAAAGAGGGGCTAAAGACGTTGATTTAGGTCCGTTAGAAGAAGCTGTAGAAAAAATGGCTGAATTTGAAGATAATGCTATATATAACGGCTTTAAAGAAGGAGATATTAAAGGCTTAAATAATGTAGCCAAAAAATCTCTTTCATTTGGTAAAGATGATTCTTCAATTATGGATTCAGTAAGCGAAGGTATGTTAATGCTACAAGATGTATATGCTGATAAACCTTATAATCTGATCGTAGGTAAAAAAGCATATTCTAGAATTCAAAAACAAGTCAAAGGTTATCCTTTAATCAAAAGAATTGAAGAAGTTATTGGAGGGGAAATAGTTTTCAGTGAAGAAATTGATGGTGCACTTTTAATTCCAAAAGACCATGAAGATTTAGAATTTACAATAGGTCAAGACTTCTCAATCGGATTCGAAGAACATGACGCAAAATCAGTTAAGTTATTTATAAGCGAATCATTTATGTTTAGGGTTCTTGATCCTGAAATTATTGTGAAGTACACTATTTAAAATAGTTCAAATAATAGATAAGAAAAGGGGACAGCTTTTTTTGCTGTCCCTTTTTATATTTACTTGGCTTTAAATTTATTATATTTGACTAAATCTTTTTTCCTATTAATGTTAAAAAATATCCGTTCCGGATCAGCTACTTTTTCTATTTCTTCTTCGGGAATCTTCTTGGTGTTTATCTCATTGAATAAATAATCGAAGTTAAGCTGATCTCTTTCAATTAATTTCAATATTTCTTCTCTTATATTTTTACTATAAATTCCTACAAAAGGTTCTAAATAACCGTCCTTTACAGGAATATAGGCCTCATATTTACTGTCTTCCTTTATATAATCTTTCATGAAATTTAAATAATCCTCACAAATAAAAGGCATATCACAGGCCTGAAGGTAATTAAATTGGCTATTAGACTCTGAAAGACCAGTATATAACCCTCCCAAGGGACCTTTATCAGGGATTATATCTGTTAAATATTCAACCTGCCCCTTGATTACTTTGAATTCCTGTTTTTTATTTCCTATGATATATATTCTGTTGAAAAATGTTTCCAATTTTTCTACAATGTTTTCTAACATAGGTTTTTGTTCTATTTTGTACATTGCTTTATTGGAACCAAACCTTGAACTTTTACCTCCTGCTAATATTATAGCATTCATATCAATCATCCTTTAATTTAACTTTTCTAAACTTACTGCAGAAACCTTTAACTCAGGTATTTTGGCATCTTGATCTAAAACAGGATTAGTTAAGCGGTTAGCTGGACTTTCAGCATAGTGGAAGGGCATAAAGATCTGACCTTTACCCACCCTTTCCCCTACTTTTGCATAAGTTTCTACTTCCCCTCTTCTAGAAGTAACTTTTACTCGATCCTTATTTTCGATACCTAATTCTTTAGCATCTTCCTTATTAATTTCTACATAAGCATCTGGTGAATGATTATCAATTGATTTTGAATTTCTTGTCATAGTTCCGGTATGAAAGTGATAAAGCATCCTTCCAGTCATCATTATATAGGGATATTCCTCATCGGCTTTTTCATCTGGCGGAATATATGTTACAGAGTTAAATTTACCTTTACCTCTTGAAAACTCTCCTTCGTGTAAGAATTTAGTTCCCGGATGTTCTTCATCTAAACATGGCCATTGTAAGCCGGTCTCACCTAATCGATTTGCTCTTATCCCTCCATAAATAGGAGTTAAGTCTGCAATTTCATCCAGAATTTCAGCAGGATTATTATATTCCATTTTATAACCCATTCGCTTGGCTATCTCTACTATAATCTCCCAATCAGGTTTTGCTACACCTGGAGCGGGAACAGCTTTTTTGACCTTTTGAACTCTTCTTTCTGTATTTGTAAAGGTACCATTTTTTTCTGCAAAACTTGCTGCTGGTAATACTACATCAGCAAATTCAGCTGTATCACTAAGAAATATATCCTGGACCACTAAAAACTCAACATCTTCGAGAGCTTCTTGAATATGATTTTGATCAGGGTCAGAAATCATCGGGTTTTCTCCCATTATATATAATCCATGTAGGTTACCTTTATTAACTTCATTAAATATCTCAACTACAGTTAAACCTACTTCTGAAGATAAGTTCTCTACATCCCAATAATTCATGAATTTTTCTCTTATATCTGGATCTTCTACTGATTGATATCCCGGATAAACGTTGGATAATGCACCAAGATCACAAGCTCCCTGAACATTATTTTGACCTCTTAGTGGATTAACCCCTGTACTTTCAAAACCTACATTCCCAGTCAACATAGCAAGGTTAGCAACAGATAACACATTATCGGTACCTGTTCTATGCTGGGTTATTCCCATTGCGAAATATATTGCAGCTTTATCAGCCTTTCCAAATATCCTAGCAGCCTTAATAATATCTTCTTTTCCGATACCTGTTATTTCTTCTACCTTTTCAGGAGTGTATTCTGCTACTACTTCTTTTACAATCTCAAAATTTTCTGTTCTATCTTTGATATATTCTTTATCATGTAAATCTTCTTTTATTATTACATGCATTAAACCATTTAAGAGAGCCACATCACTCCCTGGTTTTTGGTTTAAAGATACATCTGCTAAAGGAGAAAATTCAATTTCTCTAGGGTCTGCTACTATTATTTTTGTTCCATTCTTATCTGCTTTTTTAATTTTACTCCCAATAACAGGATGGTTTTCAGTGGGATTAGATCCCGTGATAAATATTACGTCTGCTCCTTCAATTTCACCGATAGAATTAGTCATAGCTCCTGAACCAAACGCCTTTACTAACCCCGTCACGGTTGAAGCATGGCAAAGCCTAGCACAATGGTCAACAGAATTAGTACCAATCACTGCTCTCATAAACTTCTGCATCAAGAAATTTTCTTCATTTGTACACTTAGCAGAACTTAATCCAGCCATAGAGTCAGGACCGTATTTGTCCTTGATTTCAGAAAATCTTTTAGCCACATAATTTAGGGCTTCATCCCACTCGGTTTCAACCAATTCACCATTTTTTCTAATTAAAGGTTTTCTTAACCGGTCGGGATGATTGACAAATTGAAGACCAAATCTACCTTTAACACATGCTTCTCCAGCTGGATTTGGAGTCCCCTCTCTATATACGGAACCAACTTCTATTATTTCATCATTTTTAATCCTTAATTCCAATTGGCATCCTACTCCACAGTAAGGACAAGTTGTTACTACCGTTCTAAAATCTTTTGTTCTTCCTTGATTTTTAGAAGGTATATAGGTTAAAGCTCCTGTGGGACACATTTCTACACATTGACCACAGAAAACACAGGTGGATTTTTCATTATCAAATCCCTGATCCAGAGTTGTACCTACCTTTGTCTTAAACCCTCTTTCTATAAACTCAATAGCATCGGAATTTTGGACTTCTTTATCCACTCGAATACATTTACCACATAAAATACATTTATTAGGATCTAATTCAATAAATTCATTATCTTTATAGAAATCGAATACTCTATCGTTTTCACTTTCAAATGAAGATTCTTCTAAATTGTATTCATAGGCTAAATCCTGTAATTTACAGTCACCATCTGCTTCACATGTCATACATTCAATATCGTGGTCTGATAATAATAAATCGAGAATTTCTCTTCTCCGCTTCCATACTTTATCACTTTTCGTCTTTATCTTCATCCCCTCAGTAACAGGGGTAGAACAAGCTGTGGTTAAATTACCGTTTTCGGTTTCAACTATGCACATTCTACAAGCACCTGTAATACTTAAATGGGGGTCATAACATAATGTGGGAATATCTATATCATTTTCTTGTGCAATATCCAAAATAGTCTGACCAGCACGAGCCTTATATTTATTATTGTCTATAGTGATATTCATAAATTTATTTCTCCTTTCCATTATGAAATAGCATCTACCGGACAGACGGGTTCACATGAACCACAGACTGTACATATTTCTGGATCTATTTTATGAGGTTCTTTCGCCTCTCCAGATATGGCATCAACTGGACAAACACTAACACACTGGGTACATCCTATACATAATTCTTGATCTATTACATAACTGTTTTTTAATTCCTTACACTGTCCAGCCGGACATCTTTTCTCTTCTATATGAGCTTTGTATTCGTCTTTAAAATATCTAAGAGTTGTTAGAACAGGATTAGGAGCGGTTTTACCTAAACCACATAATGATGTTTCTTTAATAGTATGTGCCAAATTATCCAATTTTTCTAAATCATCAGGTTTACCCTCTCCCTCTACAATTCTTTCCAGAATATCAAGCATCCTTTTTGTACCGATCCTGCAGGGAGAACATTTTCCACAAGATTCTTTTTGAGTGAAACTTAAAAAGAACCTTGCCACTTCAACCATACACGTATCTTCATCCATTACAACCATACCACCGGAGCCTATCATAGCACCAGCTTCCTGGAGAGAATCAAAACCTAATGATAAATCGAAATGTTCTTTTGTAAGACAACCCCCAGAAGGCCCTCCAATTTGAACTGCTTTAAATTCTTTGCCTTCCCTGATACCGCCTCCGATATCATTGATAATTTCTTGCAACGTAATCCCCATCGGAACTTCAATTAAACCAGTGTTTTGAACATCACCCGTAAGAGCAAAGGTTTTTGTTCCTGTACTGTTTGCCTGACCGATACTATTAAACCATTCTGCACCATTAGAAATGATACTGGGAACATTTGCAATTGTCTCAACATTATTAATATTAGTTGGTTTACCCCATAAACCGGAATTTGCAGGAAAAGGTGGTTTGGGGCGAGGCATACCTCTATCTCCTTCTATAGAAGCCATTAAGGCTGTTTCTTCACCACATACAAATGCACCGGCTCCTTCAGTAATCTTTATCTCGAAATCAAAACCACTGTCAAGTATATTTTCTCCGATTAAACCAACCTCCTCAGCATCTTTAATTGCCTTTCTTAATCTTTTTACTGCTAAGGGATATTCAGCTCTAACATAAATATGACCTTTTGTAGCCCCTGTAGCAAATCCTGTTATTATTAAGCCTTCTAATACACGATGAGGATCACCTTCCATGACACTTCTGTCCATAAAAGCACCAGGGTCACCTTCATCTCCATTTACAATTACATATTTTTGATCTGCTTGTTCCTGTCGAGTGAAATTCCATTTGGTACCAGTTGGAAAACCTGCGCCACCCCGGCCTCTCAAACCGGATTCACTAACAATCTCACAAACTTCTTCTGGTGAAAGTTCAAACAAGACATTGCTTAAAGCTTGATATCCTTCTTCAGCCAGATAATCCTCTATACTTTCTGGATCTATATTGCCACAATTTTCTAAAGTAACCCGATTCTGATTTATATAAAAAGGAATTTCATTTTCTTTGGAATAACTCTTTCCATCTTGACTTTTGTATAATAAATCTTCGATTAAATTACCTTTTAGCAAGGTTTCTTCTATTATACCATCTACATCTTTTCCCTCGACACCTTTATATAACAATCCAAGTGGCTCTACTTTGACCAGTGGCCCTTGTTCACAAAAACCGTGACAACCACTCTTTTTTACTGTAACATTTTCTTTAGTATCCTCTCCCATTAAGTTTATTCTTATGGGCAGGTCTAATTTTTCTACTTTCTCTTTGAGTTTTTCAAAGATTTTAATTGAACCATTAGCTACACAACCTGTTCCAGCGCAAACTAATACTTTTAAACCTTCGTCACTAATACTTTTTTTTGAAGTTTTAATTGCATTATTTAATTCTTCTCTTGTTTTAAACACCCTTTTCACTCCCCCGATATTCCTCTAATACATTCTTTATTTTTTCAGGAGTCATTTTACCATATACTTTTTCATTTATTGTAACTACCGGTGCTAAACCACAGGCCCCGATACACGATACTGTTTCCAAGGTAAATAAACCATCTTCAGTACTATTGGTACCTTCTTTGAAGTTAAGTTCTTCATTTATTTTATCTATTACATCCTGTGAATCCCGGACATGACAAGCCGTACCATCACAAGCATGAATAACATATTTACCCTTTGGGACCGTTGAAAATTGGGTATAGAAAGTTACTACCCCATAAATTTTACTCAAGGGAATATTTAATTCCTTACTTATGTATTCTTGCGCTTCAACGGGTAAATATCCAATTTCCCTTTGTACCTCATTTAGGATTGGAATTAAACTTCCTTTTTTACCTCTATACTTATCTATTATACTTTTTATTTTATTAAGATCAAAATCCATATTTTTACCCCTTTTTTGATTTCATTATTTATTAGTCTTTTAAAATAAACCCAGTTGGCAATCATTAACTCTTACATTTGCCTCATTAAGCATCTTTCCTACCTTTTTTAAAGGTATAGCTAGCGAGTGTCCTAAAATATGAGCTTTAAAACAACTTATTTTATCCAAGTTAAATTCTATTTCTTGTTCTTTTTCTTTGTTGATGATTATATCCGCTTTATTTTTGCACATTTCCGCTGAATCTTTTTTATCGCCCCCTTTCTCGTCTAAATAATAGATCAAATTAAAACAGATGAATTCTATAATACTATTTCCTTCCACAATCAGATAATCATAATCTTTGATTTTAATTAAATTATTTTTTATGCCTTCTTCTAGACTGGTTTTATTTGATTTTAAGTAATAAACTTTTTTTGCCCCAGCTTTATTAAATAGATATGTATCTGTATTATCTTCTTCTATTATATTTTTATCTTCCAATAACTCAAAATCATTATATTTATCATGAATCGAACTCTTAATTATACAAATATCTCCCCTAAGATTTTTAATAAACTTTTCAATCAAGGTGGTTTTACCCAATCCCTTTCTTTTACTTGCTACCAGTATTTTAATCAATAATATCCCCCCTTGATAATAAAAAATCCCATGAAATAGGTATATTTTTATATTTCTACCTAAATCACGGGATTCCTCTTTATAATTTTTTAATAAAACCAATTTTTTCTAAATTAATTAATCGTGATTAGTTTATATAATTTTCAGATATTATTCAAACCAGCCTTTAATATCCTTTTCAGAAGGGACTTCCCCAGTTATTTTTATATTACCATCTACAGCTACTGCCGGAGTTAACATTACTCCTCTTTCTGTTATTTCATCCATATCATCTACTTTGGTCACCTCAGCATCTAAATTCATATCCCCTATAACATTTTTAACATTTTTTTCAGTCTTCTGACAGTTCGGACAACCAGTACCGAAAATTTCAATTTTTTTCATTAGCATCATCTCCCCTCAATATTTTTAATACTTATAGAACAAAGGTTCCATAAACAAACCCGCTAAAAGTAGACATAACAACAACAAGACCTATAAATACCAGCGTCTTTTTAGTACCCATAACACTTCTTATTACTAACATATTGGGTAAACTAAGAGCAGGACCGGC
>JAWOEZ010000019.1:0-16160 GCA_046482435.1 Halanaerobiales bacterium | reverse complement strand
TGATAACCTCATAGTCATTTTCAATGAGATCTTTTACTACATGACTTCCTATGTATCCTGCTCCACCCGTGACGAGTATGCTCATCAAATTTCCTCCTTTATATAAATAATAGGTCATATAATTGTTCTATGCTTACATAATATCAAAATTTAAGATTAGATACAATTTGTATTAACTATTCGAATAGTATAACTCTGGATTAACTTTGCAGATTATTGGAAACCTGGAATTAAAAAAACGGTAAGGATTTTGATTATATCCTTACCGTCAGTTCCATTTGTATTTACTTAAATTAAAAATTCTCCATCCTCATATATTAATTCTCCGTCAGCAAAAATTTGTCCTCCAGCTGTCATGTCGCAGAGCATATCCCAATGAATAGTTGACTCATTTTCACCTTTTGTCTCGGGATAGCTTCTACCTAAGGCAAGATGGACTGTTCCACCAATTTTTTCGTCAAATAGCATATTGCGGCTGAATTTATCAATCCCATGGTTACAACCGATCGCAACTTCACCTAAATATCTAGCCCCTTCATCGGTTTCTAATAAAGTTTGCAGAAGTTCTTCCCCTTTTTCAGCTGAAGCTTCAACTACCTTACCGTTTTCAAAAGTTAATCTAATATCTTCAATTTCTTTTCCCTGGAAAATACCGGGATATGAAAAGCGGATATGTCCTTCTGCCGAATCTTCAACAGGTCCTGTAAATACTTCACCACCCGGATAATTTTCTTTTCCTTTATCAGCGATCCATTTTCTACCTTCAACATTAAATTTAATATCAGTATCTTTTGATTTATAATGTAGTTCTTTTACATCATCTAAGTAGTCTACGTATCTCTTCAAC
Organism: Halanaerobiales bacterium; assembly: GCA_046482435.1. Taxonomy (GTDB): domain Bacteria; phylum Bacillota; class Halanaerobiia; order Halanaerobiales; family M55B127; genus M55B127. The sequence goes on along the minus strand of JAWOEZ010000019.1, from coordinate 15,313 downwards.
TCTGCCCCCAGTTCTTCCCAATAAGCAACCGGATCATCTTCATAGAGATGACAGGCATTAAATACAAAATCCTGATATTCATGTAGAGACATCTTGGCTTCTTGAGCATCGGCTGAGGTAGGATATTGACATAATGTCCAGTTTAAGTCTCCCTCGGCTGCCCGTTTCATATGGACCTCCATCAGTTCTTTATTAGCAAGGCTTCTCATCTTCATTTTCTGGGGATCAACATTTGTTTTGCCTTTTGTATTAAAATGAGCTAGAACTGATATCGAAGCATCAATATTTTCAATAATATACTTCTGGTAAGGTGATTGATACTCTAACTGGTGTTCAGAAGCATATTCATAAAATAATTCTTCCTGTTCTTCAAAATTAGGTATCACTAAAGGGTGGGCTCCCTTCTTTAAAACCTTTATATACAAAGCCTTAATTAAGGGCTCAGCCACTATAGCACCACTAATTAAAACTTGGTCTCCTTTTCCTACTTCAACTGAATAGTCTACAATTACATCTGCATACTTCTCTAATATTGGATTAATCATTAAATAGTCTCCCCCTCTTAATTATTCTAAACTAATTGAAACATGATCGCCATCATCATTAATATCTACAAGTTTACCCGTACTTGATTTATCGTCGATTGCAGATAATAACTCATCTAAATTTACATCCTTTTCGTTCATCTGCGCCTTTGCTTTTTTAGGCATTATTTTCAAAGCTGTTTTAGCTAAAAGCATTGGTATGGAGATATTAACCTTTTCTTCTCCATTTTCTTCTACAAGAATTTTTATGTATCTCGGTTTTTTACCACTAATTTCCGGCTTTTTAAAAGCTGTATCTCTTTTTTCTAGAGTACTTAATAATTTATTTGCCTCCTCTGCATCAATGGTCCCCTTTTCTAACATCTCTAAAATCTGTAATCTTTCTTCACTCATTTTTGTCTTCCCCCTAATTAAATTTCTCCCAGCTCTTCTACTGCTTCTGCTGCAGAAATATCACCATTTTCTAAACGTTTTAATACTTCTTTTCTTTTTTCTGCCATTTCATCATCTGGGCTCTGATCTATATCATGTCCCAGGGCATGGATCACCTCGTCTAATTTATTACGTACAGTAGGATAGGAAATTCCCAATTCCCGTTCTACCTCTTTGATATTACCTCTGGATTTTACAAATACCTCAATAAATTCAAGATGTTCCTTTTTAAGTTTAGAAAATTTATCTAACTTAAACTTGCCGCTGATAGTCGTTTCACAACTTGGACATTTTAGTGATGTAATAATCATGTCATCACCACAGACCGGACAATTACCAACTAAATTATGGATCACAATACTTTCCTCCTTTCTTTATCTATACGTAAATTAATATAACTTTCTTATTAATATTATATTATTATACTTTATAAATGTCAAGCTAGATATTAATATTTTTAATAATTTTATTAATATATTTAATATTTTAAATTATTTTGCCGTAATTTCCTCCACCACCACTTTCTATTTTGGCCTGGCCTTTTCTGGCTTCTTCAACTTTTTGAGCTAATTTATCATTTAATACTTCTCTTAACTCTGAAAGAGCAGCCTGGTGAATAACCTCCATTTCATTATTGAAATTATTCAGTAGTTTTGCCAGGGTCTTTTCTCCAATTCCCGGGATATCAAGTAAAGGAACTTGCTTTATATACTCTCCTCTATGTTCTGGATGATCAATTTCCTGGTCTGCAATCTCTAATATTCTGTCTTTTACACCTTTAATAAGTTTTTTACCACAGTTAGGGCAGACTTCTCTTGTTTTTCGATCAACAAACTTTTGACTGCAATCTGGACAGAAGGAGCGGTGGTATTTACCCAACCTAGGATCAAGTCCATAGTTTTTTTTGACCTTTTTGCTATTTTTTCTAAAAAGGGCTGCTTTAAATTGAGTGAAGTTTAAAGATTCCATCTCAATCATATTATATTCACGCGCCAGCTTTGGAATCGAATGGGCATCCGAATTTGAAAGAAAGGTTTTATCACTTAATTCACTTAACCTGTCAGCTAGATCTGTATCAGCGCTTAAACCCAGTTCGATAGCTGGAATTGAATCCCACTGTTTAGCTGTAAAAACTTCAGTATAGCTTTCAAAAGCATTTCCATAAAAACTTTTGTGGGGAGTAAAAACATGGGCTGGAACCATAATCCCTCCAGCAGCTTGGGTAATTTGCAAAATTTCTGAACCGGTTAAACCTGTAACCTGAGAACTTAAATTTATATTCGAGATGTATTGTTTCATTATTGTAGAAAATTCTTTTAAATTATCTAGAAACGGAAAGTAGCTCAGATAATGGACCATCCCCCCGTTTACTTCTCTACTCTCTACTTCTGCCCCTGGAATAATTACAATATCCTCTTTATACTTAAGGCCTCCACCTTTAATTTCTTTTATCTCACCGGCTTCGATCATTTTTTCTATATCAGTTTGAACCCGGGGAGAAGCACAGTCAATTATTCCTATCAAATCAAGACCTTTCCGCACTTTACTTTCTTTTACAATTTTTTCAAAAGTCAGATTATTAGAAGCGGTAATCTTAACCGGTTTTCCAGCCCGGGCCGCCCCAATATGAATATGAAGGTCGGCAAAATATTCATTCATTTTGATCTTCCTGGTTTAGGTACCATAAAAGTCCGATAATGGTCTTACTATCTTTAATTTTGCCTTCTACTATTTTGGGAATAATATCCTCTTTGCAAAGCTCAACAAGTTCTATATATTCACCTCTATCTAAATTCTGACCGTAATGTTTAAGACCATTAGCTATAAAAAGGTACAGTTTTTCGCTGCTGTAGCCCGGGGTGGTGTAGAAATAAAATAGGTTTTTAATATTGTCAGACCTATAGCCAGTTTCTTCCTCTAACTCCCGTAAGGCACATTTTTCTACATCTTCACCTTCTTCTAATTTACCGGCGGGCAGTTCCAGGATGATCTCATCAACAGCTATCCTATATTGTTTTACCAATAATATTTTGCCTTCAGCTGTGATAGGAACAACTGCTACACCACCGTCATGTTCGACAACTTCCCTGTGAGTTTCGTGTTGGTTAAAAAGCTTAACTTTATCTTTTCTTAACTTTAAGATATTTCCTTCATAAATATAATCACTTTCTAATATTTTTTCTTTGTATTTTTCCATTTTGTCACCTCTTAACTTTTCTAATCAAAACTTATTTTAAGACCCAAAGGGCGATAAACCTCTCCCCAAAAATCAAATAGATCTAGTAGAATTTTCTTTTGATATTTTTGATAGAAAAAGCCCATTCCTGAATTGGAATGAGCTCTTTAATAATTAAATGGACTTTTATTTAAATTCTTTACCTTTTTCGAGGGCTTTTATATTAAGGTCTATAAGATCTTGGTTCCTGGCAGATAATACGCTTTCTAGAGATTCTTTTACTGTTTCTGCTTTTACAATATTTTTTTCTTCAACAAAAGAACCCAGCATCACCATATTAGCTATCCTTGAATTTCCCAATTCGTTAGCTATTTTATTAGCAGGAATTTTTATAACCTTTACATCGTCTCTAGTAACTTCTTCCTCTATTAAAGAGCTGTTCATAAAGACAGTTCCACCACTCTTTACTTTTGGTAAGAACTTATCTAGAGATGGTAAGTTCATCACAATTATTGAATCTGGTTTAGAAGACATTGGAGAGGGTATTAAGTTGTCTGATATTATTACCGTACAGTTCGCTGTACCACCTCTCATTTCTGGACCATAAGAAGGCATCCAGGAAACTTCCTTTTCTTCTTTCATTCCTGCATAGGTAAGTAGCTTACCCATCATCATGATACCCTGACCGCCAAACCCGGCCATAATAATTTCTTGTTTCATTTTACTCCACCCCCTCAGGTGTTTTAAGATCGCCTAGGGGATAAGTTTCCATCATATTATCTTTTAACCATTCTAAAGCATCACTTGGTTTAATTCCCCAATTTGTCGGACAGGTCGAGAGTACTTCCACTAGGGCAAAACCTTTACCTTCTAGTTGAATTTTAAAGGCCTTCTTGATTGCCTTTTTAGCCTGTTTGATATGCTGGGGGTCATGGACTGATACTCTTGTTATATATACTGCTCCATCTAATTTAGTTAACATTTCCGACATCTTGATTGGATGTCCCGCTTCTTTTATATCGCGGCCATATGGAGAGGTGGTCGTCTTTTGGCCCTCTAAAGAAGTAGGAGCCATCTGTCCACCGGTCATTCCATAAATCGCATTATTTACAAAAATAGTACTTATCAATTCACCGCGGTTGGCAGCATGGACAATCTCTGCTGTACCTATTGAAGCTAAATCACCATCACCCTGGTAGGTGAAGACAAATTTATCGGGATGAACCCTTTTAATACCGGTAGCAACTGCAGGCGCTCTTCCGTGAGAAGCCTCATGCATGTCTACGTTAAAATATTCATAGGCTAAAACGGAACAACCCACAGGGGCTACCCCAATTGTTTTTTCTCTGATCTCAAGTTCATCAATGACCTCTGCCACAATCCGGTGAATTATTCCGTGTGTACAACCCGGACAATAATGAAATTGTTTATCAGTTAAGGCATCTGGATATCCAGCAACTTCTTTCATTATTTTTCACCCCCGATTTCTTTAATCTTATCGACAATTTCTTCGGGTGAAGGTACTACTCCACCAGTTCTTCCATAAAAATGAACTGGTTTTTTACCATTAACAGCAAGTCTAACATCTTCTACCATCTGGCCGGTACTCATTTCAACTGCCAGAAAATCATCTACTCTCTCAGCTGTTTCATTTATTATATCAGTTGGGAAGGGGAATAGTGTAATTGGTCTGATCATCCCCACCTTATATCCTTCTTTACGAGCCATTTCAATAGCTCTTGAAGAGATCCTTGCTGTTGTTCCATAGGCTACTATTATGAGATCCGCATCATCAGTATATAGTTCTTCATATCTTACCTCTTCTTCTTTCATTTTATCGTATTTAGCTTTTAGTTTCAGATTGTGGTCCTCTAAATCCTGTGGATCCAGGGCAAGGGAGTTAATTACATTGGGTTCTCTGCCCTTGGCACCATCTGTGGCCCATTCTTTTTTGGGTAGTTCATCAGGGTCTACAGGTTCTTTAAATTCAACCGGTTCCATCATCTGTCCGATAATTCCATCCCCCACTATTAATACGGGATTTCTGTATCTATCAGCTATTTCAAACGCTTCCATAGTTAAATCAACGGCCTCCTGAACAGAGCTTGGAGCTAATACTGTCAGGCGAAAATCACCGTGAGCCATTCCTTTTGTGGCCTGAAAGTAATCGGCCTGGGAAGGTTGAATTGAACCCAAACCAGGTCCACCACGCATAATATTTATGATAACTGCAGGTAATTCTGCCCCTGCAATATATGAAATTCCTTCTGCTTTTAAGCTGATCCCAGGACTGGAAGAAGAAGTTAAAACTCTTGCTCCTGCCCCAGCAGCACCATAGACCATATTACTCGCTGCAACTTCACTTTCTGCCTGTAAAAATGTTCCGCCTACTTCTGGGAACTTCCTGGCCAGATAAGCAGGTAATTCACTCTGGGGTGTGATCGGATAACCGAAAAAATATCGGCAACCGGCTCGAATAGCTGCTTCAGCTATCGCTTCGTTCCCCTTCATTAAAACTTTTTCACCCATATAATATTAATCCCCCTTTTTATTTATTCTTCTTTATATACACTTATTACTACATCAGGACACATTGTTGCACATAACGCACAGCTGATACATTTATCCTGCTCTTTTACCTGTGCATAATGGTATCCGTGACTGTTAATTTCATCTGCCATACTAATTATGTTAACCGGACAAACCGGTACACAAAGCTCACAACCTTTACATCTTTCTTTATTAAATACTACAGATTTTTCTTTCTCCATCCAGACACCCCCCTTAGTAATTCTTGGCTTTTTCGATACCGGATAAGACCCTGTAAGCTCCAGCTGCAAGGGCCTCTAATTCTTCCTCACCAGCAAATATCTTGACAGGAGCAAAATGCCTGACCCGGTTTTCAATTAAATGAACAAACTGGTCTGAATAAGCAATTCCACCTGTTAATATAATAGCATCACACTGCCCACTCAAGACAGCAGACATACTTCCAATTTCTTTAGCAACTTGATAGGCCATCGCTTCAAAGATTAACTGTGCTTTTTGATCCCCATTTTTTATCCGATTTTCAACCTCTATCATATTACTAGTCTCTAGGTAAGCGGCTACTCCACCCTTACCAATTAGTTTCTTTTCCAATTCTTTTTGCTCATAATCATCCGAAAAACAGATCTTAAAAAGGTCGTAACTGGGGACTCCGCCGCTGCGGTTGGGACTGAACGGGCCATCTCCGCTTAAGGCATTATTAACATCTATAATCATACCTTTTTGATGAGCACCCACCGAAATTCCGCCCCCCAGATGTGCTACAATTAGATTAATATCTTCATAATTTTTATTCACGATTTCGGAGTATTTACGGGCAACAGCCTTTTGGTTAAGGGCATGAAAAATACTTTTTCTTTGCAGTTCAGGAATTCCTGAAATCTTAGCAATTTCCTGCATTTCATCAACAACAACCGGATCTACGATAAAAGCAGGGCAATCTGCTTTTTGGGAAAGAAGATCAGCCAACAACCCTCCCAGATTGCTGGCATGTTCTCCTCTAACTGCTGCCTTCAACTCATCTTTCATTTTTTCATTTACCCGATAAGTACCTCCTGCAATCGGTCTTAAAAGTCCGCCACGTCCTACAACTGCAGAAATATTAGCGAGTTCTATCCTTTCTTTTTTTAAAAAGTCCAGGATATAATTATATCTGAACTCTAACTGGTCACTGATCTGTTCAAATTCCTTAAGCTCTTTAATATCATGATCTATATTCATTTTTTTAATTTCCGTCGTCTTATTATACAATCCTAACTTGGTTGTTGTTGAGCCTGGATTGATAGTAAGAATTAACATATCCATTCTGCCACTCCTAACGCGGGATATAGTTTCGCCTTACATTGCCGATCTTTTCAATTCTTTCTTCAGCCATAATGTCTGCGGCTTCGTAAGTTGGAATCTTATCCCTGTTACTAATTTTAAATACTTTTTTGATATTATCAAAAATATTCTTAGCTCTTCTCAGTGCACGTTCTCTATTATAACCAATCAGTTCATCATACACATTAATTACTCCACCTGCATTGATTACATAATCGGGAGCATATGCAATCCCTCTTTCTTCTAACATATCGCCATGTCTTTTTTCTTCTAATACATTGTTGGCAGCCCCAGCTACAATATCACATTTTAACTGTGGAATTGTATCATCATTGATAACCGCTCCTAATGCACAAGGGGCGAAGATATCACAGTCTACACTGTAAATTTTACCCGGTTCTACAACTTTAACTCCATATTCTTCAACCACTGTATCAATATTTTCTTGTTTAATATCAGCTATTACTAGATCTGCTCCGGCCTTTTTTAGATGTCTAACCAGGCTTTGACCAACATGTCCAACTCCCTGGACCGCAACTATTTTACCCGCAAGGTCTGGAGAACCATAAACCTCATCGGCAGCAGCTCTTATTCCATGAAAGGTACCTAATGCTGTAACCGGTGAAGGATCTCCACTAGTACTTGGTAGGCCAGTCACAAAACCGGTTTCCTCTGCCACTATTCGCATATCATCAACGGTTGTATTTACATCTTCAGCAGTGATATAGCGTCCGTTTAAACTTTGTACAAATCGGCCATAAGCTCTCCAGAGTCCTTCACTTTTGATCTGATCTGGATCACCAATAATCACAGCTTTCCCGCCTCCTAAGTTAAGACCAGCAGCTGCAGATTTATATGTCATACCTTTTGATAAACGCAATACATCATTGACAGCCTTTTCTTCACTTTCATAATCCCAGATTCTTGTTCCACCTAAAGCAGGCCCTAGGGTAGTATCATGAATTGCAATAATTGCCTTTAAACCAGAAGCCTCATCATAGTTAAATACAACCTGTTCGTAGTCATCGAGTTCTAATCTTTCAAAAAGTTTTTCCATTTAAAATCTTCCTCCCTAAATTATATTTTTATCCTCTGTCATTACTTTACCGAGGGCTATTGAATTAAATTTAGTCGCTGAACTATCTGCCCTAGAAGTAATTACTAGAGGTACTTTTGCTCCTAAAACAACACTTGCAGAAGGCTGGTTACCATAAAAGACAAGAGATTTATACAACAGATTACCCGCTTCAATATCCGGTACTAAAAGAATATCCGCATCTCCCGCTACAGCACTATTAATTCCCTTATGTTCGGCCGCTTCTTTACTAATTGCATTATCAAAAGCAAGCGGTCCCTCTACTTCAGCAGCACTGATCTGTCCCCGGTCACTCATCTTAGATAAAGCTGCCGCATCTAAAGTAGCTTCCATTGAGGGATTAACTGCTTCTACCGCAGCCAAGACAGCTGCTTTGGGAGTTTCAATACCAATCGCATGCCCCATGTGGGCTGCATTATTAATTAAATCAACCTTATCTTCCAGGGAGGGACTGATATTCATTCCCCCGTCTGTCAAAATAATGAACCTATTCTCTTTTTCAAGATAAATTAAGGTTACAAGGCTTAGGATGTTATCTCCACGCAGGCCATATTGTTTATTAAGTAAAGCTTTTAAAATAATATTTGTACTGATATGGCCTTTCATCGGATAATCTGCTTCACCGTTTTGAATAAGTTCCATCGCCCTGTGGGCTGAATCTTCGTGGGAGTCAGTCCCTATTATAATAACTTTATCGGTTAATCCTTTCTTTTTAACGATTTCTTTAATTTTAAGCTGATCCCCTATTAAAATCGGTTCAACAATATCTTCTTGGGCTGCTTTTTTTATACTGTCTACAACAACTTGATCAGCAGCTGCAACAACCGCTAATCTGAGGGGTTTAGTTTTTTTAGCTTCATTTATCAGATCATCCATATTTTTAAGCAATCAGATTACCCCCTTAAATTATGAATTGCTTTCATCATCTCGATTCTTTCTTCAACTATGTGGTCAGCAGCATCAACAGTTGTGATTCCCTTTTGATCTGCTATCTTAAAGATTTGAAGTAGCTTATCATAAATACCTTCACATTTTTTCATTGTTCTTTCTTCATCATATCCACCAACCCCAAGCTCATCTGCAACCTGAATTAATCCTCCCGCATTTATTACATAATCCGGAGCATATAGGATATCTCTTTCCTTGAGTTTATCTGCAAAATAGTGATTTTCTAAGACATTATTAGCAGCCCCGGCTATGATATCACATTTAAGTCGATCAATGGTATCATCATTAATAACTGATCCGAGGGCATTTGGAGAAAAGATATCACAGTCAACATCATATATCTCTTCGGGCCCTACTATTTTAGCACCTAATTCCTTAACTTTTTCGATGTAATCTTTGTTGATATCAGTTGCTATTACATCACAACCTGCATCAATTAAGTGTTTTGTTAATTTTGAACCTACTTTACCTAATCCCTGAACTGCAACTGTAAGACCACTGCAGTCTTTTTTACCATATTTATATTTGCAGCTGGCCTTGATGCCATGAAATACCCCATAGGCAGTTGCAATTGAAGAATCACCACTACCACCGTATTCTTTGGGCAAAGCACCAACATAGGGAGTCTCTTTTCTAAGTATTACGAAGTCATCATAGGTTGTACCAACATCAGTACCTGTAGAATAACGTCCATTTAAAGTGTTTATAAACTTACCTAATGCTCTAAAAAGACCTTCTGTCTTATCTTCTTCAGGATCACCCCAAATAACTGATTTGGCTCCCCCGAAGTCAACATCAGAAATACCAGACTTATAAGTCATTCCTTTAGAAAGACGAAGGGCATCAATAACCATCTCTTCTTCCTTGTCATAATCCCACATTCTACAACCACCGAGACTGGGGCCTAATACAGTATTATGAATTGCAATGACGGCTTTAAGGTTTACTTTATTGTCCTGCAGAAACATAACCTGCTCATGACCGTGTTTTTCCATTTCTTTAAATAATTCCATTAAGAATATTTCCCCCTTCAAAGATAATATTTGCACCTTATATATCATGCATAAATTATACCATCTATTAAGGAAAAAATTTTCCCTTTTATAAAGTTAAGGAAGCTTATATTTGTAGGATGAGTGAAATTATAGTTGCTTTTGTCATTGTTTTCACAACTGCAAAACAAAACATGCCTGCAATTTAATGCAGGCATGTTTTTGCAGTTATATTTAGTTTATACCATATTTATTCATTTTATAGTAAAGACTTCTGACAGCAATTCCTAAAATCTCTGCCGCCTCTTTTCTATTTCCATTAGTTTCTTTTAAGGCTTTTTTAATAACCTGTCTTTCCGTCCTCTTTACTATCTCTTTTAAAGTGTTATTATTTATAGAATAAGGCTCAGGCTGGTTAATAACCTTACCGTGCTTATCATATTCCCCTGTAATATCAGGGATATGTTCTTTTCTGATGATCTCCTCGTTTAATCCCAGATTAATCATGGCCCGACCGATAATATTTTCTAGTTCTCTTACATTACCCGGCCAGTCATACTCTTTAAGATAATGGATTGCTTCTTTGGAACAACCCTGCACAGACCTTCCGTATTCTTGATTAAATTTTGTTATTATATGATGAATTAGAAATGGTATATCTTCTTTCCGCTCCCGAAGAGGAGGTACAAAAATAGGGAATACATTCAATCTATAATAGAGATCTTCCCTGAAATCCCCGGATTGAATGGCATCCTCTAAATTAATATTGGTCGCTACAATAATTCTAACATCGATATCAATCGGTCTTGTACCACCAACTCTTAAAATTTCTTTTTCCTGAATAACCCTCAATAGTTTAGACTGTAGATTAAGGCTTATCTTTCCGATCTCATCCAAAAAGATAGTTCCTTTATCTGCCTCTTCGAAAAGTCCTTTTTTACCGCCTTTTTTGGCACCTGTAAAAGCCCCTTCAGTATAACCAAAGAGCTCACTTTCTAAAATATTATCAGCCAGAGCAGAACAGTTAACCCTGACAAATTTTTGTTGGCTGCGTTCACTATGATTGTGAATAGCATGGGCAAAAAGCTCCTTCCCAGTACCACTTTCTCCCCTTAAAAGAACTGTAATTGGAGTTCTTGAGGCTTTTTCAGCCTGGTTGATAACGGCCTGCATCGTTTCGGACTCTCCCACAATATCCTGAAAAGTATATTTAGCATTAATCTGCCTTATAATCTGCTTGGCCTGATCTAATTCTTCGGTCAGCTTTTTGATCTCCGAAACATCATGGGCGACCGCTACACTCCCTTTTAATTTCCCGTCAACTTTGATGGGGGCAGCATCAACTATTACATCTTTTTTATTGGGTCCTACCTTCATTCGGACCCCTTTAACCGGTTCTTCAGTTTCAAGAACCTTATAATGCATACTCTGCCCTTCGGCAATATCAACGTTGGCCGGTTTACCTATGATATCTTCTTCAGTTAAACCGGTCAATCTAGTATAGGCCGGGTTAATTAAAATTCCAACCCCATCTTCATCAACTACACTGATTGCATCCTGTGTTGAATTTATTATGGCCTCCAGCATAATCCTGATCTCTCTTAAGTTCGTAATTTCTTCTGCCAGATTTTTAACTTCTGTAATATCTCTAAATACAGCGACGGCCCCTATTATATTATTCTCTTTATCCTTTACTGGTACCCGGTTTGTAATTATAGTGGTCTGATGGGTTTTTTGAATCTGATTTAGTTCCCGCTCACCATTTTCAAGTACATGGTGTAGCCTTGTATTGGGAATAACCTCTTCTACTTTTTCGTTTAATACCTCTTTGCGGTCCAGGGCAAACATATTTTCAGCTGCATCGTTAAAGAGTTCAATTTTACCCTCTTCATCCACTGAAATAAGACCATCATGGGTCGAATTGATAATCACATTTTTCTTGCGAATAACATTTTTAAGTTTTTCAATTCTCTTTTCTTTATCCTCTTTTTCAGCACTCATAATTTCACTCCAGGCTATAATTTAATCCCAGGGATTTTTAAGGAGGCGCTCAATTGTAAAAATTTCTTCCTCATAATTTAGATTATCTAATTCATGTTTTAACTCCTTTTTAACTGAGATGAATTTAATTGGTAAATTAAGTTGTTCTGAAGCCTCTTTTATAACCGGATATCCTTTTTTCAAATCTTCAATACTGGTTTTTTCCCCCAGGTTTACATTACATATCAAATTATCTATACTAATTTTTGCGGCATCTTCTATTTTTTCTTTCATCTTAATAATACCTTCTACGTTATCAGTAAAAGGCCTTTTTGTATTTACTACGAAATTTAACTCATAAGCAGTTTCTTTTACACTGTCAGCAATACTACCTAAGACAGTAGCCCCGTCTTGATCCCCACCAACATCAATCACACCAAAGTACTCCTTGTTCTGAAGGAGGCGTTTAATATCTGCAGTGATTACAGGTAAATCTGCATGTTTTAATTCTTTAGGATAGATAACTTCAACCTCATGTTCTTCCATTAATTCACTTTTGGCTCTGGAACGAAAATAGGGATTAATTACATCCAGGTCAATAACTGCAACCTTTTTGTGGTTTTCCCTTAAATGTAGAGCATAATTTAAAGAAATTTCGGTTTTACCGCTACCAAAATTTCCGCTAAATAATGTTATTCTTTTAGCTTTCATTACTGGTTATTGATTCCCCAAGGTTGCAACCATAACAGCTTTTATAGTATGCATTCTATTTTCTGCTTCATCAAAGGCTCTGGAATACTTACTCTCAAATACTTGGTCAGTAACTTCCATCTCTGTTAAACCGTAATCTTCATACATTTTCTTGCCATTTATTGTGTCTGTATTATGATAAGCAGGTAAACAGTGTAAAAAGATCACATCTTCATTTTCAGTATTCTCTATCATTTCCATGTTAACCTGATAAGGCTTTAAGAGCTCAATACGTTCTGCAAACTTCTCTTCTTCTCCCATTGAAACCCAAACATCAGTGTAAATCGCGTCTGCTTTTCTAACACCCTGGACGGGGTCATCGGTAATTTCAATAGTGGCTTTAGAATCTTTAGCTAGTTCTTTAGCTTTATCAACTAATTGCTGTTTAGGCCATAGTTCTTTTGGAGCAATTATCGTATAATTTAGTCCCATAATAGCACTACCCATCATCAGGGAGTTGGCCATATTATTTCTACCATCTCCAACATATACTAAATTAACACCTTCTAAACAGCCGAAGTTTTCTTCAATTGTTAAAAAGTCAGCTAAAATCTGGGTGGGGTGGAACTGGTCGGTCAAACCGTTCCAGACCGGTACTCCAGCATATTCAGCTAAAATTTCGACCGTCTCGTGTTTATAGCCCCTGTATTCGATTCCATCATACATTCTACCTAAAACGCGGGCTGTGTCTGCCACAGTTTCTTTTTTACCTAACTGGATATCATTTTTGCCCAGATATTCCGGCATTCCACCTTCATCTTTGGCTCCTACCGAAAAGGCACATCTGGTTCTGGTCGAAGGTTTTTCAAATATTAAAGCGATGTTTTTACCCGCCAGGGCATTACCCTTTATTCCCGCTCTTTTTTTGTCCTTTAGATTTTTGGAAAGTGTCAAAAGATAACTAATTTCTTCTTTAGAAAAGTCCTGTAATGATAATAAGCTTCTACCTTTTAGATTAAACGCCATCATATCTCCCCCATAATTTTAATTTTGTCACTTAATAAATATTATACAGCATTAATGGGAAATATTCAATATATTTATACATACTTGAATATTTATTCAGACTGTAATCATATTATTCTTTAACCTGAAGTTATCTGCTACCTTTGCTATGAACTGGGCATTGGTAGGTCTTCCAATCGTCTCTGAGATGCTGTAACCAAAGTAATTTGTTATTTTCGCTTGGTTACCCCGCTCCCAGGCAACTTTAATAGCATGTCGAATCGCCCTTTCAACCCGGTTTGACTCTGTTGAAAAGTTATCAGCAATTTCAGGGTATAATTTTTTGGTGATTGAATTTACCAAATCCAAATCTGATATACTTAAAAATATTGCTCTCCTTAAGTATAAATAACCCCTTATATTTGCAGGTACCCCAAATTCATCAAGTAAATTTGTAATTTCTAAATTCATATTACCCTTTTTATTTTTTTGTGAAGCAGACTCTGAAACTTTTTGTGAATACTTTTGGAAAGTAAAATCGCAGTTTAAGTCCTCAATTCTTCTCTTGATACAATCTAATCCAACTGGCTTAGACATAAAATAATCTATCTCATAATTCTGCAGTAACTTTATCATCTGTTCATTTAAAAAAGAGGAAAGTACAATTATGTTAAGATCTCCAATCACATCTTTTTCATCTAACTTGTCTAAAATACTCAACCCATCCAAATGAGGTAAAATTAAATCTAGGATCACATAATCCGGCTCTTCCTTAAGAATTAATTCTAAACCTGAATAACCATCATTAGCTGTTGCCGTACAGTGCAATTTTTCTGATTCCTTGAACCCTTGTTCTAATTCCTTGGTAAATTTTTCATCTTGGTCTATTATTACGATTTCCTGTGAATCATTTTTTTTCTGAATAAAAAATTCCTCCCCAAATTATATAGTAAAACATTAACATTTCTCTTATACATATACAACAACTTAAGTATAAATCCTCTATTTTTGGTAAATTTTTTATTTTTTAGTAAAAATATATAATACATAATTATAAACTTACCACTGTTTATCGTTTTAGTTTCAAGAAAACTCCCTCCAAGCTAAGCATTGAGTGGTGATGAATTGAAACGGTTTTGAATTTAACCTGCAAATGATAAACCTTTATTGTATTTAAGCAACTCTACATCTTTGACATTAGAATTAACCGTATTGTCTTGACTAGCTTTCATTCTGACCCAACTACCATAATTAAACATACCTTTAGTATAAGAATTTTTTCTTTCTCTATCTATAATTTTGATAGTAAATGGATTTCTTTTAACAACTTTAGCTCTTTCTTTTTTTAATAATTTTCTAGCTCTAGCTGAATTAGTAGGGTCTAATGGCTTTCCATTTTTGTCTTGGACATATCATATCTTAACACTTCCTTAAACTATAATTTTGCGACCTGTAAAGGCCATCTCTGCTAATGCAGGTAAGTTCTCCTCGCTAATGTCTGTGTAGGCATAGGTTGTAATGATGTTGCATATCATAAGGATAGCGATATGAGGTCGTCCATTACAACTTCCAGAGCCTA
>JAWOEZ010000037.1:0-8659 GCA_046482435.1 Halanaerobiales bacterium | reverse complement strand
CGAAAATTTCAATTTTTTTCATTAGCATCATCTCCCCTCAATATTTTTAATACTTATAGAACAAAGGTTCCATAAACAAACCCGCTAAAAGTAGACATAACAACAACAAGACCTATAAATACCAGCGTCTTTTTAGTACCCATAACACTTCTTATTACTAACATATTGGGTAAACTAAGAGCAGGACCGGCAAGTAATAGTGCTAAAGCTGGCCCTTTCCCCATCCCAAGGCCCATTAATCCTTGTAAGATGGGAATTTCAGTTAAGGTGGCAAAATACATGAAGGCTCCTAGTATAGAAGCGGTGAAGTTAGCTGTAAGAGAATTACCACCTACAAAATTTGAAATCCAATGGGCAGGAATAATACCCGCTTCTGTTCCAGGCCTCCCCATCAAAAAACCTGCTACTAATACACCAGCAAAAAGCAGTGGTAAAATTTGCTGGGCAAAATCCCAGGTCGAGTCAAACCAATCTGCTATTTCATTTTTATTAAACCAACTTTTTAAAATTAATCCTAAGATAACCAATAAGAAAATTGTAACCGGCCATTTTATATTGTAAATAAACATCCAGAATCCGGATGCGTTGCCCGGTTTTGCCCAAGCTGCGAATATCAATATTAAGACTAATGTAATAAAATATATAATATTTTGATATCCTGATCTATCTTTATCATCACCATTATTACCTACTACTAAGTTACCTTTCAACCGTTCCTTATCTTCTTTACGAAATATAATAGCCATTAATATCCCAATAACTACTGCAAATATAATTGCTCCAATAGCACGCGCTAAACCAAGCTGCCAGCCTAAAACACGCGCTGTTAAAATAATGGCTAATACATTTATAGCAGGACCAGAATATAAAAAAGCTGTTGCGGGACCAATCCCAGCTCCTTTTTTATAAATTCCAGCAAAGAGAGGGAGAACTGTACATGAACACACAGCTAAAATAGTCCCTGATACCGATGCTACTGAATATGAAACCCACTTTTTAGCTTCACTGCCAAAGTATTTAATTATGGCATTTTTAGATATAAAGTTTGCTATCGCTCCTGCTATAAAAAATGCTGGGATCAAACAAAATAAAACATGCTCCTGGGCATATTCTTTTAACATATAAAATGCTTCAATAATCGCCTGCTGAAACTTGGGATTACCGATTGGTATATAAAAAGTTGCTAGAAACACCGCTATATATATCGATAATTTTTTTGCTTTACTCATCTGATATTTCACCTCATATTATTTAGAAATTATTTACTATTTCAAAATATCCATCTTGTCATTTATATCACTTCTTATAACATTATCTACACATTGAAAGAAGTTTATAATACAGGGTGTTTTAAGCGAATAATATACTTTCAAGCCTTCTTTTTTTGCTTTTACAACTCCTGCTGTTTTTAATATATTTAAGTGTTTTGAAACTGATGATTGATTCAGGTTAAGCTCATCTTCCAACTCTGAAACACACATTTTTTCTTTTGTACCCAAAGTTTCTACAATCTTTAATCTATAACTATTTGCCAGAGATTTTATTATCTTTTCTCTCGCTTCAAATAACTTATGATCCATATTCTCACCACCTAATTAGAATATTACCATATTAGAATATAGTTGTCAAATAAAATAGGGGGCTTTCACCCCCAATTTCTCTAAACCTTTTCTATTTCTATTTCAATAACATACTCTTCAGTATGAAATTCAAAAATCATTTTATATTCATCTTCTGTATATGTAAATCGCATTAATATCACCTCGAATAATCATTCTTTTTTTGCTATCACCAAAAATTCCATATCTGTTTTTTTAATTTTTCTCTCCCGGCTAAAATTTCCTAATTCACAGCCGTATATATCTATTTTATCAAATCCAATATTTTTTAATCTCCATGTTATCTCACTCGGGAAGTAGTAGCGCTGCTCACCTTCAATTCTTTTCTCTTTTTCATTGTCATCTACTACCTCTAACTCAAATTCTTCTCTTAAAGTAATTAAATCTAAATTATCATTTTCTTCAATTATCGGTTTATAGGCATTTAGAACAGTTAATATCAACTTGCCATTTCTTTTTAAAGAGTTATAGGAATTTTTCAGTACTTTATAATCTTTTCTGTCGTCTTCCAGCAATGAAAAAGCCCCTTCACATAATATTAAGTTTAGATCAAACTCTTCGTTATAATCTAGATCAAGAGCATTTTTAATTTTAAAATCCACATTATAATTCTTATCTTCTATTTTACTTTCAGCTTGCTTGATCATTGATTTGGACAAATCAATACCTACCACATTATAACCTCTTTTTGCTAATTCAATAGAATGCCTACCTGTACCACATCCTATATCCAATATATCTATATCTTTATTATAATCAATTTCTCTTTCGATAAAATCAACTTCTCCCAAGGTTCCTTGCACAAATGGTTCTTCCTCATACTTTTCACCATAGTTTTCGAATAATTTTTCATACCATTTGAACCCCATTAATTATACCTCCTTTTAAATATTTACTGATTCATTAGTTTTTTCCACTTTATTTTGTTTGCTCGATTTGAATTGTATTTTTCCTTTAATTTTTGATATTCAATTTCTCTTTTCATTTTAAAATAATTATTTAATCTATCTTCATTTAATTTACCTTTTTGAACTGCTAACTTAACTGCACAGCCTGGTTCATGTTGATGAGTACAATCATTAAACTTACATCCCACAGATAATTTTTCTATTTCTTTAAACACATTATCTAAAGAGTTTTCATCAACCCAAAGCTGTATTTCTTTCATTCCAGGAGTATCAATAATTATTCCTCCTGTAGGAACTAAAAACAACTCGCGATTAGTAGTTGTATGCTTACCCTTACCATTATTCTCTCTAATGTCCTTGGTAACCTGTCTTCTTTTACCTAATAACATGTTTATTATAGAAGATTTACCTACTCCCGAAGAACCAACTAAAACAGCTGTTTTATCCGGACTTATCATATCTCTAATTTCTTTAATACCTTTATTTTTAACACAGCTACTGATTATATAGGGAGTATTAAAAGCTATATTCTCCACTTCTGATTTGAAATAACCTGTATTATCACATAAATCAGACTTATTCATAATAATAATAGGTTTTGCACCACTATCCCAGGCTATAGTTAAATATCTTTCTAATCTTCTTTTATTAAATTCTTGGTTCAATGATGTCACAATAAAAATTAAATCAATATTGGAAGCTATTATTTGTTCCTCTTCTTTTCTTCCAGCTTCCTGGCGAGATAATTTAGTTCCTCTCTTTAAAACTTTTTTAATCACACCATTACTTTCCTTATTATATTGTTGATATCTTACCCAATCACCCACCACAGGAAAATCGGTTCTATTAGATTTATAATATTCTTTCCCAGATAATGTAGATATTATTTCACTATTTCCCGTATTGATTTTGTACAAATCCCGATACTGAGCGATTACCCTCCCAATATTGTCCTTATCCTCTATATTAAATTTATATCTATTTAAACCTAATTTACTAAGCATATTTTCTCCTTTCCTATATAAACGCAAAAAACCACAGGTACAATAAACCCGTGGTAAGATAAACTGATTAATATTAGTTTTTAAAGCATGCACAGAGTTCATTAATCATATGTTTAAACCTACTAAAAAAGGCATAGTTCTCCCTTAAGTTAAAACATTACATCTTCAATTTGATGAGGTTAAAAATATCTCCTTTTCATTATGCATCACTCTCTTTAATATTATTTTCACAATTTATATTATAATCATTAAATAGAACAAAGTCAATAAAAATCGTGCTTTTTTTACTAATTAGTTTAAAATTTTGGTTCTCCTACTTTCCAGTTGGTAGAAAATTATTCTAATTGCCTGGATAACACTGTTTTACCTTAAGTTTGCAGTAATTTAAATCATGATATCTAAAAGCATCTCTTTTGATTTCTTTAATTTTGTTGTTTACACCCTCTAATATTTAAGTATGAATTGGATAACCGACAATACCATACCAGTCTTTAT
This sequence comes from Halanaerobiales bacterium, assembly GCA_046482435.1. Classification (GTDB taxonomy): domain Bacteria; phylum Bacillota; class Halanaerobiia; order Halanaerobiales; family M55B127; genus M55B127. The sequence continues at coordinate 4,633 of JAWOEZ010000037.1, read as the reverse complement.
TTAATTTCTCAGCAAATTTTTTAAAGGTTTAATACTTGAAGCCTTAATCTTACTAGTAAATTTATTTAAGGCTTTTTTTAGTTTTTTTGATTTTGGTATTCAAATAGTTCTTTAAGTTTATTTTTTAAAATATATGCCAGAGAAAGCTTTTCGTTAATCTTTAATAGTTTTTTGAGCTTATCCATTTCTTTATCTTTTAGATTTTCTTCATTTTTCAAAAGCAGCCCTCTGCTGCCTTTATAAATCTTATATTCAGGATCACCTTTGGACTTATTACGCTGTTTAGCTCCTCTTAGTTTATCAATCACATCTCTATTATAACTGACTATTAAATGGTATTTGCCAAAAGAAACTTAATCTATCGCAAGTAAACCCGAATGGGAATAATCAGTTTCTCCAAATTCTTTTTTGAGAAACTTCTGAAGGATCTTCTGTACTGTTTACCAGTCTAAATTAAGCTGTTTAGCTACTTCTTTTACAGTCATGTGTTGGCATAGTTCATGGATATATTGAGCCAGTCTATTAGTAACTTGAGGTCCGCCCGGAGAACTAACACCTGTTTTTTCAACTTTTATACCACAATTAGGACAGTAAATCTTTCTGTAATGAAGGACCACATAACATATATTACCTAGTATATCGAGATCTCTTATTTTTCTTTGATGCCAGGAATGTATAACTTCAGTTTTACTTTTAGATTCATGACAGATCGGAGTATATCTTTTATCAGGTGTTAAAACTACAAAATATACAGAACCTAGATCTGGTTTTTCTATTTTAAAGAAATTCTTAATCTTGACTCGACGAAAGGGGAATAAAGATGTTATACTATAACTGGACATTGGCAAGACCTCCTTTATTTTATTAGAGTGATTTCTATTTAAATTGTGGGAGTTTTTTTGTCAATGTCCTTTTTTTCTACCAACGGATTACGAGAAGAACCAAAAAAGTATACAATTAACACTTTAGAGGGTAAGTCCAATTGGTTAGAAGGTGAATTGAGCTCACCCTGGGGAGTAAGGTATCAATCTAACTCCCTTAGTTCCCAAATTAAATGGAATCCTAGACCTTTTAAGAGTCGGGGTCTTTCAGTGTAATCTCAATTTGGAAGCTAGGCTTGCACTATTAAGAATCCTCGCTTTTGAGAACAGGAAGGGGCGGAAAGTAGGTCAATGACTAATTTTGGGCTTATCAAATTTCGTTTCCCACCATTTTGTAAAATGGGTCTGATAACTTAAAGTTCGGGTGGGACAGATATCAATACAGTGACCACATCCTACACATCTTAGGTTATTAACTGGTTTACCTTTACTCGCAGCTTTTGCTATCTCTATTGACATCGGACAGCTTTGTGTACATTGATTACAATTAATACAGTGGGTATTATCTGTTTTAATCTTTTGGCCAACTGCCCTGCTGATTAAAGAAAGAAAAGCCCCTAAGGGACAATAATAGCAATACCCCCTGCCTGTCCAGATAATCCAAAGAAACATCATCATTAATAGTTCAAGAGAAATATATTTGATAATCTCAAACTCACGTAGGAATTCTCCGCTACCTCTGAGTGGAATACCAAATATCTGTAATAACCACCAGGTTGTTAAAAATAATGAAACTCCCAACATAATCCAGCGAATTATATTTAAAAATTTAAGCCAACCACCACTTGTCTTCTTCTTTTTCCCGAAAAGGGGAAAGACTTCAGACCAAATTTCTGAAACAAATCCATTTAACATACAAAGATAAGAACACTGCCAACGCCGACCGATTAATAAAGTCCCTAATAAAACTACGATATTTGATATTAAAAAGAAGACAACCGCTGTGAATATTCCACCAACCCCCCACAAATTAAGTTGTTGAGTATAATATGTAGAAGTAGTATCCAATAGTTGAAGTCCCATACTTGACCAGGGAAGTGGCATAAAAAAATAGTATAATTCACGGTTATTTAATAACCAGGGTATAATGCCATGCACAATTAAAGCAGTCGAAGAAAACGCAATTAAATTTACTTTCTGCAATCTTTTATTTTTTTGTTTTTTTAAAACCTGCCAGCTTAAAAAAGAACAAATTAAAATCAGGCTGATCTTAAATTCGTTTTCAAATATTTTATATATTTGATGAATTATTTCGGCTTGTTTTGGTGAAACAACATTCTGCAGACCATAGTTTAAACTTGCAACAATTATGGTAGCTAAAATATATATTATTAGTGTTATTTTTAGCCAACGCAGGGCAGTTTGTTTTTTCATTTTTTGTCTCCTTTTTTAACTCTTTGGATAAACAACTTTTGTTTTGATAATTTAACTTATTATCTTCTTTGTTAATATTTTTGCTAAAGCCTTATGATCTCCTTTTCCCAGATGAATACCATCTTCCTTGCTGGGTGAAGCATATTCTGCAGCATTTAAAAAATTACAGCCATAAGTTTGTGCTATATTTTTATAATAGCCGGCTAACTTTTTGGACTTTTCTTCTGAAGCTTTACTAAAACCACAATAGTATTTACCATTTCTGTTTTTACTTATATATATTGGACTAACTATTAAAATCTCTGCATCTTGTGAAAGAGAATCACTCATATAATTTCTTAATTCTCTTACAAGTCTTTCCAAACCCCAGGATATCACTTCAGCTGACGCATTATAGATATCTTTGGTATCGTTGGTCCCTAGCATAATTATGATATAATCAATAGGGTCATGAGTTCTAAAAGCCACTTCTAGATATTGAAAACCATTTCTTCCCGATGACATAGGATCATCAAAAACAGTGGTTCTACCTCCTAACCCCTCTGCTAAAACTTTATAATTCTTACCTAATTCTTTTTCTAACAACATTGGCCACCGGTTTTCCATAGAAAATCGGGCAGAAGAATTTATACCTTTACTGCTATTAACTGGGTCTACTCCCCAGGTGTTAGAATCTCCAAAACACAAAATCCTTTTCATGATTTGTTCCTCCTTTTTAATTGTTCGTTAATGGTTCGCAATCTTTCCCCGTTTAATACCTTATTTTCTGAACGCTTGCAATTTATTCTCGTTTATAATTATATTCCTCACCTGATTCATAGCTTGTTTATATTTCTTTACTTTTTATCAGTTTGAGTGATGAGATCTCATTCTCGAAATCTAGTTATTACTCGGTTATTTCTATACTTAATTCTTCATTTATTTCTATTTCTTTAGATTTTACTTCAACTACTTTATCATATGTATTTCCAGCTACAAATACTGTTTTCAAACTATAATTACTATCCAACAATATTTTAATATCCTCAATAGTATCTCTATTAAATCCACTTTCTTCCCAACAATCAAATTTCCAACCAAATAACGCTTCAATCGTTAACTCTACTACAGTATTTCCTTCGCTTATAGAATTATAAGATCTTTTTATAACTCTTCCTTCACATTCTGTATTAACATTTAGAGTATTAGCCTTTTAGAGATCCATATACTAAAAAATTACTAAAACCAAAATAGTTCTTAATAAAATAGTTCATTTTCTACAACTCCGGATCAACCCCTTAATAATAAAGGGATATTATAAATTTTATTCAAATATATATAGCATAAAAAATCAGTCTAAAATAAAAATAAATCAATTGATATTAAAATCCAGATATTAAATATACTATAATTTTTTTATGAAATATTTCTTAATTAATAAAGGAGGGAGGTTGTGAACGCTATGAATCAGAAAATTAGTGCTGAAAAATATCAGGATAAATCCTTTGTACCCAATAATGAAGAAGAATTTTAAAAAAATAAAAGAAACTATAAAAATCGATAAATATTTTGATTTATTACCCAATATTTCAGTCCAACATGGTTGGAAGATGGACTATGGTTATTATAAAGATCATCATGGCGGTCTCCAAGAATTTTCGCCAATAAAGAGTGTGATGATAAAGAAATTATATTTTCACAAAATGCTATAAAAAATATTATACCAAGATGATGATGAAATTAATTTCGATGAAAAGTTTATAGAAGTTGCAAAATAATTTACTCCCAATCCTTATGTGAAAATAGATATAGAAAAAGTTATGTTTAGAATAGTCATGTTTACAAAATGGGGAGGTTTTATTGAAAAAAAATATCAAATTAATAAAAATTCCCCTCATGAGATTATTAATAAGAAAGAAAAGACTTTAGTAAAATATTTATGTGGACTTTGCTATTAACTATTGTATGAAAATTTAAAAGTTTTTAATTTCCAAACTATATCTTTGCATATTATAAAAACAATTTAATAATTTTATATCTAATCTGTTAAACAGGTGTTAATAGCCACAATAATTGCTATCTTCCCCATCTTTATCATATATCCATATAGATATCACCAGGGTCTATCTTATTCTTTACTATATCAACTAAAAGGCACCATAATGATTACGATTATGAAAAACCCCAATTTATAATGAATTGGGGCTTTTCTATAACCTTTAAATAATGTAAATAAGATCATTAAAATCATTGCATAAAAATCAGATAACACTTCTGATATTTGATATTATCTCAGGTTCATTTCCACCCCTATAGGATAGGTTAAGTGAACTACTCGGCATTGAAATACCGAGCTTCATAGTCGCTTGATCTTATGGGACATAAGATGAATTTCACCC
>JAWOEZ010000101.1:0-6178 GCA_046482435.1 Halanaerobiales bacterium | reverse complement strand
CAAGATATAACTGAAAGAAAAAAATTAGAAGAAAAATTAAGACATAGTAGAAAAAGATATCGAACTATTTTCCATTCTGCTCCTATAGGGATAATAATAGAAGATGAAAAGGGGAATATTATAGAAATTAATGAAGCGATGAGTGAAATGTCAGGTTATGATAAAGAAGAATTAGAAGGCTCCAATATTATAGATAAATTTGTCTTGCCAAAATATGAAAAATTAGCTGAGAAAAATATTGAATGCATTATTAATGGCGAAAATTTGGAATATGATATTGAAACTCCTACCAAAACCGGAGAAATGAAGTACTATCATTTAAAAGAAACTAATATTACTTTTCCTGATGGTAATAAAGGTATAATATCTATGCATATAGATATAACTGAAAGAAAAATGAAAAAAGAAAAAATAGAAAAGCAGAGAAAAAGAATGGAAAACACCATAGAAGCGACTGAGGCGGGTACCTTTGAATGGAATATACAAACTGGGAAGACTATATTAAATGAAAAATGGGCAGAAATGATAGGTTATACATTGGATGAAATTAGACCCACAACCGTTGAAACCTGGAAGAAGTTAACCCATCCTGATGATTTGGAAAAAAGTAAAAAAATTATGGAAAAACATTTTAATGGGGAGATAGATCAATATAAAACAGAAATAAGAATGAAACATAAAGAGGGGCACTGGGTATGGGTGCTTGCTCAAGGCAAAGTTATTTCCTGGACCAAAGATGGAGAACCATTGAAAATGTTCGGCACTCATTTGAATATTACTGATCGGAAAAAAAGAATTAAAGAACTTAAATACCAGCATGGTTTTCAAAAAATGCTGGCAGATATTTCTTCTAATTTGGTGGGGATTAGCAATGCTAATTTTGACTATGTAATTAATGATTCTTTAAAGGAAATAGGCCATTTTTTTGAAATGGATCGGAGTTATATATTTCAATTATCTGAAGATAAAAAATATGTTACTAATACACATGAATGGACTGCAGAGGGAATTGAATCTGAAAAAGAAAATTTACAAAATTTATCAGTTGAACGTCTTCCTTGGTTAATGAAAAAATTATATAAACAAGAAGCCGTTAATGTTTTTGATGTTGAACAATTAGGTGAAGAGGCTAAAAGCGAAAGAGAAATATTTCAAGAAGAAAATATCAAGTCATTAGTCATTATGCCGATATTTATTAAAGGAAAACTTTGGGGCTTTTTTGGATTTGATTCAGTTAAGAAGAAGAAAAATTTTAACAAAGAGAAAATAAATAAACTAAAAATAATTACTGATGTGGTTACAAGTGCTTTTTTACAATATTTAAACATCAAAAGGATCGAAAAATTAACTTATAAAGACAGTCTAACAGGATTATATAACAGAAGATTTTTTGAAGAGGAAATGGTAAGATTAGATACAAAAAGACAGTTACCAATAAGTATTATTATGATAGACATAAATGGGTTAAAAATAATTAATGATAGCTATGGTCATGAAAAAGGTGATCAAATGTTAATTGAAACAGGTAAGTTATTAAAAGAGGAATTAAGAGATGAAGATATACTGGCCCGTCATGGAGGGGATGAATTTACTATTTTACTTCCTCAAACTTCCAATGAAGTAGCACAAAAAATAATCTCTAGGTTAAAAGCTAAAAACAATAAAAATAGTGAACAGGGTATTACAATTTCATTTAGTTTAGGAGTTGCTACAAAAGTAAATGAAAATGAAAATATAAGAAACGTTTTAAAAAAAGCTGATGATAAAATGTATAGAAATAAATTATCTGAAAGTAGGAGTGATAAAAATAAAATTGTGCAAAATTTACTCAATACATTAGAAGCCAAAAGCTCCGAAACTAAAGAACATGCTATGAGGATGGCTAGACTAGCTCATGATTTAGGGAAAAAAATTGAACTTTCTAATTCAGAACTAAGTAGATTATCTTTGCTTGCTACTCTACATGATATAGGAAAAACTACTATTTCTGAAGATATATTAACTAAACCTGGAAAGCTAACAGAAAAAGAATGGGAGATAATAAAAGAACACCCTACAAGAGGATTTAAAATAGCTTCAGCTTCTAAAGAATTTATAGGAGTAGCTGAGGATATACTCCATCATCATGAACATTGGGATGGTGGTGGCTATCCTAATAGTTTGAAAGGTGAAGAGATACCACATCTTGCACGAATAATATCGATTATAGATGCCTATGATGTAATGACACATAAAAGACCTTATAGTGAATCTATATCCAAAAAAGAAGCATTAGAAGAAATTTATAGAGGCAAAGGGTCTCAATTTGATCCTGAGTTGGTTGAGGAATTTATAGAACTTCAAGAAAGTAATCGATAAAAACATTAAAAAAATCAAATATAAAACTTATGAATAACATCAAAAAAGAATAAAAATAAATTAGATTAATTTTAAGAGAAAGTTTCTTTCCCTGTGCTAATTGTTATATTAATAAGAGCAGGTATACTTAAATAGTTAGTTTATAACTGTAAAATATACTTTTCACCTGTCAGAAAGAACTTAAGTATAAAAGCAAAACTAAATATAAACAATCAAAGTCCGTTAGCCTTTGAAAATAGAAGTTAACGGGCTTTTTGTATTATGGAGTTGAATTATGAATATAAGGCAATATATTAAATATCATAGCTGACATGATTAATATATTACTACGACTATATATGTGCAGAAGTGAACCTGGTCGAGTAATATAAACATTCTGGTCAGGAGGAGAGAGTTTCTTCCCCTGTTCAGATGTTTTTTGTTTTTAAGACGAGGACTTATTAGACTTATAGTGGATAATAGTTGATGAGACAATATTGAGATCTATGGGAAATTCACAATTTGTATTTGAAGATTTGGTTAATTCATGACTTTATGTATTTGTTCTAACATTAATAGTTGTAACCTTTCGATGCCAAATCCTTTTATTAAAAGACTTTATTGATGAAGGATATTTTTTATGAGTATTCAAATAGGTAATAAGAATAAGTCATTTATATAGTTATTGTTATGATATTTATGAAGTGGTAGTCATATATTTTTAAGTTAAATAAAAAATCATATCTAAGTATTTTTAAGCATTTGCAAAATATAAAACTATTAAACAAGAAAAAATATTATTAAAAGCACAAAAGGTGGTAAAAGTATCGGATATTATGAATAATAGCTGAAATAGATAAAAACTAAAAATAAACAGGCAGGACAAAACAGCCTTGAAAATATAAGACTTAAAATAAATAATATCAGATGGTGATTAAGATCAGGCGATAAGGGGTTTAAGGCTTCTTATGTACTCTGGTTTGTTTATCCTGCTAGCTAGAATTAAAGTAATAAGCTTAGTAATTCCAGCTAAGAATAAGTCAACTTTTATGGTTTTAGAGTTTTGAGTTTTGGGATTACCAATTCCCATAGGTTCTTTAAAATAATTAATAGTTTGTTCTACACAGCCGCGAAGATTGTAAATTTTAGTCCAGTCTTCAGTATCCCTTGGCAATCCAGGGAATGTACGAAGGTCTTGATCAGGCTAAGTATAAACTAATCTACCGTATTTAGAATCAGTACAGGGATCTTCACAATGACAAACCCGTTTACCATTTTCATAATGTGTTTTAGAACAAACCCATTTAAACCTTGTACTTCGGCATTTTTCTCTACAGATACCATTGGGTGTATTATTTTGAGCCCAGTCTGAACATTGATCATAGATGTCAGCAAAAGACAATTGTTATGATTTAGTAAACAACTTTGACTTTCTCCTTAAAATTGGTATTTTTGTCAAAATCTAACTATATTATATCATATTTAATGGCGAAAGTCAGCTTAAATATTTATTATGAATCCAGTAATGATAAGGGTTTATATATTTTATAAATGACTACAAATATGATAATAAAGGGAGGAAAATAATGGATCAAGGTAATAAAAATACTAATATTATTCAGTCTGAAATGATAGAAATAGGTGGAATAGAACAATATTTAATGGTAAGTGGTTATGATAGAAATAAGCCGTTAATTCTCTTCTTACATGGAGGTCCAGGAGTACCACTGAGTTTGCTGAGACCTTATTTTCCTGAAGAAATTGAAAAGAATTTTATGGTAGCTCACTGGGATCAGCGAGGAGCAGGAAAGTCTTATTCTGATGATATACCTGCAGATTCTATGAATGTTGAACAGTTAATAGCAGATACATTAGAAATGGTGGATTATTTACGTAAATATTATGGGAAACAGAAGATATATCTATGTGGTATTTCCTGGGGTACATTACTTGGTATTCATGCAGTTGAGCGTTATCCAGAAAAGTTTCATGCTTATATAGGAATGAGCCAGGTGGTAGACATAGAAAGAGGGGAAAAAATAGCATATGATTTCTTATTGGAAGAAGTCAAGAAACAAGATATCCAGGAAGCTATAGAAGAATTAGTAGAAATAGGGAAACCTCCTTATAAAAATTCTGAACAGCTTATGACCCAGAGAAAATGGCTGCATAAGCTAAGACTTTCTGAACGAAAGATAAATTCAAGCGAGTTGTTTTCTATGTCCTGTCCTCCTGAGGAACTAAAGAAAGTGGGGGAAGGGGTTAGTTTTTCGGAGGACCATTTAAATTCTGAGATACTCAATTATAATATCGATATAGAGAAAATAGATATACCGGTATATCTATGTATGGGGAAATATGATTATCAGACCCCATCTATAATTGCTAAGGAATTTTGTGCAAACTTAAAGGCACCCAAAAAAGAGTTTATATGGTTTGAAGAATCTGCTCATTCAACAATGTTGGAAGAACCTGATAAATTTCTGGAGGTTCTTTTAAGGGTATTAGATGAGACATCTTAAATTTATGATGGATGTTTGATTTAAAATAATAGTAACTTAGCAAATGAAACATTTGCAACTGATAACAATAATAATAAGTTTAAAAAGATGATATTCAGATAATAATTAAGCAATTAATGATTTTAAAAGTTGGTATCTTAGCTCTATATATTTTATCAGCTAAGATAACTGATAATAACTGGGTAATGCCAGCTAAATACAAATCAGTTTTGATAGTATCCCGATTTTGGGTTTTAGGTTGGCCGATAGTCATTGGATCTTCAAAATATATTTTTATTGGCATAAAGTTGATAAGAACTAAATTATGGTGTGATTAATAGCCGTACTTCATATAACAAGGGGTTGACGGTTCCAATATCGTTCCGCCCAAATTCATTCGTCAAGTTAAGTCTGGCTAAGGCTCATGAACTTTGTAAACCACAGGGACCTTAAATGAAAACATTTCAAAAAAGGGGGATATAATGAGAGAAAAATTTATAAAAGAGTTATTATCAATATTCAAACAAGCTAAAAAGGATAAAAAAAAAGTATAATAATTGTATCAGGTGATCTACATAAAAAGGTTGGAGGATATCCGGGTAAAAATCATCGCATGCCAACTTGTTGTAGTGTAATGATGGATTTTAAAAGAAGTCAAGATGAGATTTTGGATTCTCCACCTAAAGGTAAAGGAGCGACTTTGAAAATAAAATATTATCTATAGAATAAGATGATAAAAAGCGGTTAAACGTACATTTAAGGAGGAAATAATCTCATGATTGATAGATTAAAAGATGCAGTTATAGAAAATAAAGATGTGATACCATATATTAATCTCGATGCTGAAAACAAATATAAAGGCTGGACACATAATTTTGGTATAAAGTTACCAAATAATGAAGATATGAAGTTAAATTTAGAAAATGAGGGTGATTTATTTTTATTATTTGTGTTAGCATCTTCGTGGTCTAAAACAGGACAGTGGGAGAATGCTGCGTTTTTTACTACATATTTAAAACATTATGATAAACATAAATTAGATTTGTGGTTAGATGATGATTTTATAAATAATGAAATACAAAATAGAAAGAAAAATGCCTCTGAGTTTTCCAGTATATGTTCTGGTGTTAAACCAAGGAGAAAAGTTAGTTTTAGGAAAAAAGAGCAAAGACCCCACCCTTTTTTAAATGGGTGATGAATTTGCTCGGTTTTAATCTTTTGGTAATATTTCTGAAGAATCAGTTAAACAGTATCTTGAAAACCAAAAAGATAATTAATACTTTAAATTACAATAAGAAAGGAGGTAAAAGACTGATGAAATTAGCAGAAAATTTTATTCT
>JAWOEZ010000100.1:0-25246 GCA_046482435.1 Halanaerobiales bacterium | reverse complement strand
AGAATAAAATTTTCTGCTAATTTCATCAGTCTTTTACCTCCTTTCTTATTGTAATTTAAAGTATTAATTATCTTTTTGGTTTTCAATATACTGTTTAACTGATTCTTCAGAAATATTACCAAAAGATTAAAACCGAGCAAATTCATCACCCATTTAAAAAAGGGTGGGGTCTTTGCTCTTTTTTCCTAAATAATTCTTCTTTTTCATTTCTTATCTTTTCTGATTCTCTTTTTCCAAAAGCCTTAACTTCATTGAATATAGTGCCTTGATTTATTGGGGAAAACTGTTTGTTTTATTACCTCTGCTACTTCTCTATATGAGGGTTTACTTACTAAGATTACAAGTACTTTAAAAATTCTCCACTCACTCTTTTTCTGTTTCTTAAACTTAATTCTTGATCTAATAAAAAAACATATTCTCGGGTTTTATGATTATAGTATAATCTTCTTTTAAATCTAATTACTTTTAGCTGTTGGGGTTTGTTTTTGAATAACTCTTCTTCAAGTTCTAAGATACTTAGTTCTATATTTAATCGTGCAATTTCTAAACTATTGAGATCTGCAATGTTTTGGTGTGTAATATCTCTTATAGAGACCTCACTCTTTTGGTTGGGATATGAGGTCTCTATTCTACTTTTATTACTGAAATTCCTGTTCCCTACCTAACTTTTACACGATTATCGCCTTTTTTTTAGGGTTTTTATATACTTCTGGTATTTTCCTCCAAATAGTCACTAATTTCTTGGGCCAGTTTATCACTTATACCGGCCACTTCTTTCAGTTCTTTTGCATCTGCACTCCTGATCTTGGCAAGTGAACTGAAGTGTTTGAGGAGTGCTTGCCTTTTTTTAGGACCAATTCCCGGAATCCGCTCCAGCATACTGTGGGTGATCCGCCTGGATCTAAGTTTTCTGTGATAGTTTACTGCAAAGCGATGGGCTTCATCTCTAACCCTTTGAAGTAAATGAAGGGCATTTGAATTTTTAGAGAGAATAATCGGTGCTTCTTTGTTTGGTCTAAAAATTTCTTCTTCTCTTTTAGCCAACCCCACCATTTCAATTTGATCTTCTATTCCTAATGCTCTCAGGGTAGCCTGAGCAGCATTTAACTGTCCTTTTCCACCATCAATTAAAATTAAGTCAGGTAGCGGTCTTTTTTCATCGAGCAACCTTTTGTACCTGCGATAAACGACTTCCTTCATCATTGCAAAGTCATCAGGGCCTTGAGCATCTCTTATTTTAAACCTTCTGTATTCACTTTTCTCTGCCCTCCCATCCTTAAAAACTACCATAGATGCGACCGGGTCAGTACCCTGTATATTTGAAATATCAAACCCCTCTATATATTGGGGCAGGGCTTTTAAATTAAGATATTTCCCTAATTTCTCAACTGATTTTACCGTTCTTTTATCTTCATATTTTCTCTTTATTTGGTCTTTTTTTAGATTCTGTTCTGCATTCTTTAACGCCATTTCAATCAATCGTTTTTTATTACCCCTAGCGGGTATTTTAATTTCAACCTTTTTTCCTTTTAGTTGTTTTAACCTATCAGCCAGTATTTTTTTATTATTAATTTCTGTATTTAGCAAGATTTCATCAGGAAGTTGGGGGGCCTGTTCATAATATTGTTGTAAGAAGGAAGACATAACTTCACTTTGGTCTTCCCCTTCAGGTACTTCTAATATAAAGTGTTCCTGCCCAATAAGTTTGCCGTTCTTAACCAGTAATAGCTGTACACAATAGGATTCATCTTCTATAATAGCAATAATATCCCGGTCTTGGTCATCCTCTGACATAACTTTTTGCTGTCGCGAAATTTCTTCGACGGCCTGGATAGCATCCCTGTAACGGGCTGCTTTTTCAAAGTTTTCTGCCTGAGCTGCTTCATTCATCTTTTCTTCGATTTTATCTGTTAAGTACTCCTGGCGGCCTGAAAGGAAAAGAACTACCTGATCAATCAATTGATGGTAAGCCTCCTTGCTTATCTTACCAACACAGGGAGCCCTACATTTATCTATATAATAATTCAAACAGGGTCTTTCCAACTGCTTTTCTTCGCTGATATCGTAGTTACAGCTTCTTAATTGGAAGAGATCTTTTAAAATATTTATGGTTTTATAGATAGCACCTACATCTGCAAAAGGGCCAAAATATTTGCTTCCATCATTTTTTACGACCCGGGTTTTTTTAATCCGGGGGAAATCCTCATCAGTGGTTATTTTTATAAAAGGATAGGTTTTATCATCTTTCAACCGTATATTATACTGGGGCTGATATTTTTTTATCAAGTTTGCTTCTAGAATAAACGACTCCATCTCGGTATCGGTTACTATATAATCAAAGTCATCGAGATCATCAACCATAACTGCCGTCTTATAGGTATGGTCTCCCTTGCGGAAATAGGAACGGACCCGTTTTTTAAGAGAACGGGCCTTCCCTACATATATTATTTCGCCGGAACCGTTCTTCATTAGATAAACACCTGGTTTATCTGGAGTTTGTTGGATTTGTTCTTCAATATATTCACTCATAATTTTTCACCTTTTTAATTTAATATCTCACTTAAAAATTTCCCTGTATAGGAATTCTCAGCCTGGGCTATTTCTTCCGGAGTTCCGGTCGCTAAAACTTCCCCACCCTGGTCTCCACCTTCAGGCCCAAGGTCAACTATATAATCGGCTGATTTGATAACATCAAGGTCATGTTCAATTACTATCACTGTATTACCGCCTTCTCTAAGTCTATGCAGAACTTCCAGTAATTTCTTAACATCTGCAAAATGAAGGCCGGTAGTTGGTTCATCAAGCATATAGAGTGTATTACCTGTACTCCTTTTTCCTAATTCTGTCGAAATCTTGACCCGTTGTGCTTCTCCTCCTGATAATGTTGTTGCAGGCTGCCCCAGCTTAATATAGCCCAGTCCTACATCATAGAGGGTCTGTAGCCTACGTTTCAGGGCAGGAATCTTATCAAAAAAGTTTAGGGCTTCTTCTACCGTCATATCTAGGACATCAGCTATTGTTTTACCTTTATACTTAATCTCTAATGTTTCCTTATTATATCTCTTTCCACCACAAACATCACAGGGTACATAGACATCAGCTAAGAAGTGCATTTCAATCTTATTGATCCCCTGTCCACCACATGCCTCACATCGGCCACCTTTCACGTTAAAACTAAATCTTCCTTTATCATAACCCCTTCTTCTCGCTTCCGGGGTTTCTGCAAAAAGGTCTCTTATATAATCAAAGACCTTTGTATAGGTAGCCGGGTTAGAACGGGGAGTTCTGCCGATTGGAGATTGATCGATATTGATGACCTTATCAAGCTGATCAACTCCTATGATTTCATCATGTTCACCTGGATGGTCGGTTGAATCATATATTTCTAGCATTAATTCTCTTTTCAGAGTATAATTTATTAAAGTTGATTTACCCGAACCTGATACACCTGTTATACAGGTAAAGGTTCCTAAAGGTATTTTAACATCTATATCTTTTAGATTAAACTGTCTTGCTCCTTTAATCTCTAAGTAATTTCCATTAGGTTCATATCTTTCTTCAGGATCCGGAAGGGGTATCTTTTCTTCCCCCTTTAAATACTTACCTGTAAGTGATTTTTCACAGCTAGTAACTTCATCAACATCACCCTGAACCACTATATTACCGCCGTGTTTCCCGGCTCCAGGACCGATATCGATAATATGATCAGCTGATCTAATGGTCTCTTCATCATGTTCAACTACAATAACCGTATTACCGGTATCCCTAATATGTTCCAGGGTATCTATCAGCCTCTTATTATCTCTCTGGTGAAGTCCGATACTTGGTTCATCAAGGATATATAGGACCCCAACTAATCCAGACCCGATCTGGGTAGCAAGCCTTATCCTTTGGGCTTCTCCCCCAGATAAACTGGCAGCAGAACGGGCTAGAGTTAAATAATCTAAACCTACATTTACCATAAACTGCAGCCTGTTTTTAATTTCTTTTAATATTTCGGAACCGATAAATTTCTCTCTTTCACTTAATTGAAGATTTTCAATAAATTCAAGGGCATCTCCAATATTTTTGCGGGTAAATTCTGCGATAGAGATTCCACCAACTGTGACTGCTAGAGCACCTGGTTTTAATCTCTGTCCCTGACAATCTTGACAGTGATCTTCTCTCATATATTTATTCATTTTGCTGTGAGATCTGGCAGAATCAGAACGTTTTAATCTTCTTTTTAAATAATGTATTACCCCTTTAAAATGTGTGTTCTGCTGTCTCGTCTTACCATAACGGTTTGTATAAGGAAAACTAAGTGTCCGGTCAGAACCATAGATGAGAAGATCCTTAATTTCTTGACTTAAATCTTTAATAGGGGTTCCCATCCTGAAACCATATTCTTCAGCTAACGCTTTAAGAATTTGGGGATAGTATCGACTGGAGGTATTTCTCCAGGGGATTATCCCCCCCTCTTTTATTGACCTATCTTGATCTAAAATCAATTCGGAATCAAATTCTTTTTTGATTCCAAGACCGTCACACGTAGGACAAGCACCGTAAGGACTGTTAAATGAAAACATACGGGGGGATAGTTCTTCTAGATTAAACCCGTGCTCATTACAGGCAAATTTTTCACTAAAAGTCAGGGTTTCTCCATCTATAAGATCTACGTATACTAGTCCATCTGCATATTCTAAGGCTGTTTCTACTGAATCAGCCAATCTTTCTCTTATATCTTCTTTTATTACAATCCGGTCAACTATAATTTCTATATCATGTTTTTTGTTTTGATCTAAGTCAACTTCATCATCAATTAAATGGCTTTCCCCATCAACCTTAACTCTAATGAATCCATCTCTTCTGGCCTGGGCAAAGACCTGGTCATGTTCCCCTTTTCGACCCCTAATAACTGGAGCCAAAATCTGTATTTTTGTTCTGTTTTCGAGTTCTAAAACCTGGTCAACTATTTCGTCTAAGGATTGTGAACTGATCTCTTTTCCACAGACCGGACAGTGGGGTGTACCGATCCTGGCATATAGTAATCTTAAATAATCATATATCTCGGTTACCGTTCCCACTGTAGAACGGGGGTTTTTACTTGTCGATTTCTGATCTATTGAGATAGCCGGAGACAAACCTTCAATATATTCTACCTTCGGTTTTTCCATCTGCCCTAAAAATTGACGCGCATAAGAAGAAAGTGATTCCACATATCTTCTCTGCCCTTCAGCATAGATTGTATCAAATGCAAGCGAAGATTTGCCTGAACCACTTAATCCGGTTATGACCACGAATTTATCTCTAGGAATCTCCACATCTATATTCTTTAAATTGTGTTCACGGGCTCCTTTAACAATAAGTTTATCACTGCCCATTTATATCACCTCATCTATTTGAAAGTTCTCCTTTTATTTCTGTAATCTCATCTCTGATCTGTGCTGCTACTTCAAATTCCAGATTTGAGGCAGCTTCATCCATTTCTTCTTCTAGTTCAATAATCTTATTCTGAAGTTCGATTTTTGATAACTCTGTTAACTTATCTTGATCAAAACTATATTTGTCCGGCTTACTTTCCCCGATAACCATTTTCTCCGGTCTTAAAACTTCGCGGACCGGTTTCTTGATAGTCTGGGGTTCTATATCATTTTGTTTATTAAATTCTATCTGAATTTCTCTCCTTCTTTCAGTTTCATCGATAGCCTTCCGCATTGATTTAGTGATTTTATCTGCATACATTATGACTTTACCATTTACATTACGGGCCGCTCTACCGATGGTCTGAATTAATGGACGTTCCGCCCTTAAAAAGCCCTCTTTATCAGCATCTAAAATCGCTACAAGGGATACTTCCGGTAAATCTAAACCCTCTCTTAGGAGGTTAATACCTACTAGCACATCGAACTCTCCCAAGCGGAGGTCTCTGATTATTTCAGACCTTTCAAGGGTATCTATATCTGAATGTAAATAGCGGACTTTGACTCCCGCTTCTCCTAAATATTCTGTTAAATCTTCTGACATTCTTTTCGTTAAAGTAGTAACCAGTACCTTTTCCTTTCTTTCCTCTACTACCAACCTAATTTCTTCAAGAAGATCATCAATCTGTCCTTCGATTGGTTTAACTTCGACCTTTGGATCGACCAAACCGGTCGGACGTATTATCTGTTCAACAATCTGCTGACTGTGTTCTTCTTCATAAGGTCCCGGTGTTGCAGATACATAGATAGCCTGGGGGACAACCTTTTCAAACTCTTCAAAGTTAAGCGGTCTGTTATCCAGAGCAGACGGTAGTCTAAATCCATAGTCTACTAGCTTCTCTTTCCTGGATCTGTCACCGGCAAACATTCCGCCAATTTGGGGTACTGTCATATGTGACTCGTCAATAAATACCAGAAAATCATCAGGGAAATAGTCCAGTAGGGTTTGGGGGCGGGATCCTTTTGGTCTCCCACTTAAATGTCTGGAATAGTTTTCAATGCCTGAACAGAAACCCATCTGTTCAAGCATTTCGAGGTCATAATTAGTCCTCTGTTCTAACCGCTGTGCTTCAACAAGTTTATCCTGCTCTCTTAGCTCTTCCAGTCTTTCTGCTAATTCTTTCTGGATTGCTTTAATTGCACGTTCGATCTTATCTTCTGGTGTTACGAAGTGACTGGATGGATAGATGTTGACCCCTTCAAGATCTTCAACTATTTGACCTGTGACGGTATTAATTCGGGTTATTCTTTCAATTTCATCCCCAAATAATTCAACCCTAATTGCCTGGTCGCGATAGGCGGGATAGATCTCTACTACGTCTCCTCTTACCCGGAAGTGACCGCGCTGTAAATCAATATCATTACGGCTGTACTGCATGATAGATAGTTCTCTCATAATTTCTTTTCTGTCTTTCTGCTCTCCTACTTCAAGCTGGCTCGAAAGCTCTAGATAGTCTGCAGGAGAACCCAATCCGTATATACACGAAACACTGGCCACTATCAGTACATCTCTTCTCTCAAAGAGAGCGCTGGTGGCGGCCAGTCTTAGTTTATCAATATCTTCATTAACCGAAGCATCTTTCTCAATATAGGTATCGGTCTGAGGTACATAAGCTTCCGGTTGATAGTAATCATAATAACTCACAAAGTACTCAACCCTGTTTTCAGGGAAAAATTCTTTGAACTCACTTACTAATTGAGCCGCAAGCGTTTTATTATGAGCAATCACAAGAGTTGGTTTATTTACCTTTTCAACAACTCCTGCCATCGTATATGTCTTACCCGTACCGGTTGCCCCCAGTAGGGTTTGATGTCTGTAACCTTTTTTTACCCCCTGGACTAATTCGTTGATAGCCTGGGGCTGATCTCCTTTCGGTTCATATGGAGAATGTAGTTTAAATTCCTTTGCCATAATAATTTCACCTTTATATTAATTATTTATTTTATAGATATTATACTATATAATAATAAGCTGTGCAAACAAATGTTCTTTTTTGATCTGTATTTTTAATTATAACACATATTGCTAAATTGTAATAGTAATTATTACTATAAAAAGCTAAAAATATTTACCTTCCCGAAATATCAAAAATCTTTTAAGTCCTCAGCAATTTTTTTCCCGGTCTCTGTAGTTGCTAAACCTGCCTCTGAGGTTTCTTTCAAACTAACAGACATTAATTCTCCAACTTCCCTCATCGCTTCGATTACTTCATCAGGAGGGATTATACTCTTAATTCCGCTTAATACCATATTGACAGCTGTTAGGGCATGAGAAGCGGCAAAACCATTTCTTTTTACACAAGGTACTTCTACTAATCCGGCTACCGGGTCACAAACAAGTCCTAGCAGGTTCTTTAAAGCCAAGGCAAAAGCATCACCGACTTGTTCAGGAGTGCCATCCATAAGTTCAACAGCAGCTCCAGCAGCCATTGCAGACCCTACTCCGCATTCTGCCTGGCAGCCTCCTGCTGCACCTGCAAGAGTCGCTTTTTTAGAAACTATTTCTCCCAATCCACCTGCCGTGAATAAAGCTTTTACCAACTTTTGATCTGGGATATCATATTCTTCAGCAAGAGACAATAATACAGCGGGTACTATGCCACTGGCACCTGCAGTAGGCCCTGCTACTATTTTACCCATACCCGCATTTACTTCTGAAACCGTCAGGGCTTTAACCACTACGCTTTTGTAAAGATTGCTCCCTAGAGTTCTATCCGAATTCTTAAGGCTTAAGGCCTCACCCCCGGTTAAACCACTTTTAGAACGATGAGTTTCTTCAAGACCCTCCCTTATTGATTCTTTCATTACTTTAAGGTGTTCATTCATCTTTTCTATTACAGCTGCCCGGTTGGTTTCTCCTTCTATAATTTCTTCTTCTATTACAATCTGACTTATTTTAATATCATCTCGGGCTGCTCTACCTATCAGGTTTTCTATCCTACTATAGTGCACTTAGAACTCCTCCTTAAAAAGGCTTAAGATATCTAACTTGATATATATGATCCTTGTTTTCTAAATTAGATACCACAAAATCATTAATTTTATGATCAAGTTCTATAATTGCAGAACCTACCTCTCCCTTTTTATTCCTGAATACAACCATCCGGGCAATATTTAGTTTATATTTACCCAATATAGATGTTATCACTCCGATTTCTCCCGGTTCATCTTTATGCAGAACCCAGAGGGTTGGCATTTCTCCCGAGAAATCAACCTCATAATCATCAATCTGAATAATCTTAATCCGGCTTCCTCCGATCGAAGAACCGATTATAGACATTTCTTTGTTTTCACCGAATAAATCTAGTTTAGCCGTATTGGGATGTACTCCTTTTAAGTCAGAAAGCTGGAATTTAATCTCAATATTCTGCTTTTTGGCAATTTTAAGCGAATTTCTTATTCTTTCATCATCGGGTTTAAAACCCAACAGACCGCCCACTAAAGCGCAGTCTGTTCCATGACCTTTAAAGGTCCTTGCAAAAGAACCATGTAGGTGTAAATTTACTTTCTTTAATTTATCTTTAAATAAGGACCGAGCTAGATAGCCCACTTTGACTGCTCCTGCCGTATGAGAACTGGAAGGTCCAATCATAATTGGTCCCAATACATTGAATACACTCAATTTTAGTTAAGTCACCTTCCTAACTGGCTTCATCAAGAGATTCATCTTTTAACTGTTCCTGTAACAATTCAATAGCATTCTGTAACTGTTCATCTTCTTCACTATCGGGATCAAACTCTACTTCGACATTTGGTTCTATTCCTTTTTCATGAATAAAGGTTCCATCTGGTGTGTAATATCTAGCAGTTGTCAATCTCAAGGCTGAACCATCTCCCATTGGGATCACCGTTTGCACAGTACCTTTGCCAAACGTCTTTTTACCCAATAACATACCTCTGTCATAGTCAGAAATTGCTCCTGCTACTATCTCAGAAGCGCTGGCACTACCCTGATTAATTAACACAATCATAGGTAAGTCAACCGCATCTATATCGGAAACTGTATTATATACTTCATCTTCTTTAGTTCTACTTTTTACTGTCACAACTTCTCCCTCATCGATGAAATTACTGGCAACCTTAATCGATTCTTCTAAGACACCACCGGGGTTGGTTCTTAAATCCAAAACAATAGCCTCTGCACCTTGGGATTTTAAATCCTGAATAGCTGACTGGGTATCATATCCAACATCCTTTGCAAACTGGTTAATGGTCAAATACCCTATCTTTTCAGTTTCCATATTGTGCTCTACATATGGTACTTCTATATTAGCTCTAGTTATTTCAACATCAAATTCTTCGGTTTCTTCCCGAGAAATTGTTAATGTTACGTCTGTACCGGGTTCTCCCCTCATCATATCAACCGCTTTTTCCTGAGACATTTTTGAGGTTAAATCACCATCAATTGCCTTAATGACATCACCAGATTTGAGGTCTGCTTTATCACCAGGAGTATTTTTGATCGGAGAAACAATAGTTAGTTTTTCTTCTCTGATTGTTATTACGATACCAATCCCACCGAACTCCCCTTCAAATTCAATCTGCATGTCCTCATACTCTTCTGGACTTAGATAAGAGGAATAGGGATCTAGTTCTTTCAACATCCCGCTAATAGCTGACTCGACAAGTTCATCTAGATTTTTATCTTCTACATAGTAATTTTCTATTAAATATATTACATTCTGTAAATTCTGCAGAGGAGTTAACTCATCTGCTAAAACCTTAAAACCACCGACAGACAATATAAATAATATCAAGATTACTGCTATAAGTTTCTTTTTATTCTTAAACATTATATTATCGCATCCTTTCAAACGATTTATTGTATTTATAGGCCACATTTTTCCTTAATCACAAGCATTAAAAACCGGGGTAAAGCCAACATTCTACCAAGTCTTTTAGGTTCCTGTAGTAAGCGGTAAAACCACTCCAGATACAACTTTTGCATCCAGATAGGAGCCCGCTCTGTTTGGCCTGCCAAAACATCAAAGCTGCCTCCGACTGTTAAACCCAATTTTATATTTAAGTTATCAAAATTATTATCAAAAAACTCTTCCTGTAAAGGAACCCCCATCCCTACCAAAAGAATATCAGGGCTCTTCTTATTAATCTCCTCTATTACCTTGCTTTTCTTTTTTCTATCAAGATAACCGTGGTGAAAACCAGCCATATTAAGCTCAGGGGATTCTTCTTTTACTTTTTTTACTGCTAAGTCTATTATACCTGGTTTCCCTCCTAAAAAATAGGTTGAATAGTCTTTATCCGAGATATTTTTTAATAAATTTCTCATCAGATCATATCCGGCAATCCTCTCTGGCAGGGGTTCTCCAAGAATTCTAGCCGCAAGTAGTAACCCGGCACCATCCGGGATTAAATAGTCTGCTGAATTTAAAATCCGTGAAAATTCCGGATCATCATAAGCACGGACAACTATTTCAGAATTAGGTGTAAAAATGAGGTTTTTTTCTTCAGCCTCAATCTTACTTGTTAGTTCTTCAATCAGCATCTCCATCGTTATATTATTGATATTGAGGGTAAGAATCTTGGTCTTTTCTTTCAACTTATTCACCTTTCAAAGTTGATAATAATTGGGCTAGGGAATCTCTTACATTCTTATTCTTTCTCTTTACAGTACTTCTAATTTTCTCTTTTATTTCATTTCGATTGTCACATATTTTGCGATAGGTTTTCTCAATTTTTTCAACTGATATATCTTCGGTTCTAATCTCTTTTTGATAACCCATCTCTTCAATTAAACTATCTGTTTTTGGATCATAACTAATCCCGATAAAAGGAATACAGTTCACCGCCGAAAAGATCAATGAATGTAATCTTACTCCGATAAACAGGTCCAGATTATCATATAATTCATTTAACTTTTTTAAATCATCAGTATATTTACTCACCCGGGAATTTACTTTTAACATTCCTTGCAATTTTTTACTAATCTTTATATCTTCTCCCTGATGAAAGGGAATTATGGTTATCGAAATATTATTATTCATTCCTAATCTATTCAAAAATTCAGATAAGGGGCCAAGGTAACTATTATTATGCCAGTTTCGAACCGAAACTCCAATCTTTTGAGGTCTATTATTTTTCCTATTAATCCCCGGTTCACAGTTAATCAATCCAAAAACGGGATCATCTACAATATTTATTTTTCCCTTTGGAATCCCAATTTTTTCTAAAAGTTTTTTAGATTCTTTGTCTCTGACAGATAAATAGTCTACCTTATTTAATATTTTTTTGATTAAAAACCTATAGAACTTATTCTGAACCGGGCCTACTCCCTGTGCAAAAAATATTGTTTTCATATCAAATATAATAGCTAAAAATATTAATCCAAGATAGTAGGGCACTGACCTCAAACTGGTTACATCCTGCAGCAAGCTTCCTCCCCCACTGATCAAAATATCACTTCTTCTCATCTCTGACATTATATTAAATATATCATAACGATAAACAGATTCAGTATTATACTTAACTTTAGTGGTTTCTGGCGCATTTGATAGGACAATAATATCTGTATCCTGGTCTATTTCTTCGATTAAATTAACCATGCTACCCAGGATAGCTTCATCACCAAGGTTATTGAAACCAAAATAACCTGAAAGCAGGATCCTCTTCATTTATTTATTCACCCTTCGGTTTTGAAAAAAATTAACTAAATATCTTAAGACTATCACAGCGGCCAGTCCTAACAAAAGACCTATCCATAAACCATGGCCTGTCCTTAGCAGAGAAACAAATAATGGGGTATGGATGTGTGCAAAGGAATTTATTATATTCAACTGCCCAATTACTGCAAGTAGACTCAAGAAATATATACTGTAATTGTTCTTTAAATCTTTAAAATAGTAAAGAGCAACTATAAAAGCTGGATGTCCGATTAGAAACTCTTTGAACCGCGGTCTAACATAGAGGACTTCTTCTAATAATATTCTAAATTTATTCTCTATATTCGGAATATCAAGAATCGGGAAATTTCCGGTTCTTAAAATATAGTAAATTCCAGCTAAAGTAACAATCGTTAATACTAATAAATGTTTTACTTTAAGGTTAATATCAAGAATCTCATATAATTTTTGTTTTAAGCTCGTATTCTTTTCTCGAACTATATATTCCATAAAATAATAAAGGGTAATAATTAATAAGGGCATTATAAAGGCCAATTTAACGCCCCGAAACTGATTTATCTTAGTAAGGTAACTAATATCAGCAAGGGCAGTCACAATAAATCCTGCTCCGATCAGGGTGATTAAAGCGGCTTTTAAATAATTTACTATTGTCTTTTTGTGATCTCTTTTTAGTAGTTGAGTAATTATTGCCAAACTGGGAAATACAATGCTGCTTCCCAGAGCAAGTCCCGCCCTGAAGATGTTTATATCTAAGATTAAATACGTTAAAAATATACCTATGATCCCCAGAACAATCAATATATATCTGAGTAAATCTTCTTTTATTTTAAATATTTCAATTAAAAGTAAAACACCACCAACAAGAATACCAACCGCACTAAATATTAAAAAGATACTATTGCTAGAAAACTGCTGGAATGGTTTTGCCCTATTTATATTATAACCAGCAGATTCCAAATCATTTTTTAAAGCTTGGATATATTTCTTATTTAATAATTTGGTTTCGCTAAAACCCTTATTTTCTTTTATAATCGGTTTCATAAATAAAAAACGGATATTCCTTTCACGTACGGCCCTCATATATCTATTGACTATCTTTGATTGAGAGTATACATCCATCTCATCCTGGGTTATACTATGAACCTTGATAATATCATAATCCAACTTTGCTGCCAGTTTACTTTCCCCATCCTGGTCAGCGATTATAGCTTCTATAAAACCGAATGTATTGTTGTTTTCCTGCATAAGATTAGCAGTTTTTTCTATATTAGCCGGAAAACCAAGAATTTCTTCACCACTAAAAACAACCGTAGTACCTTTGCTTAATTTATCTAAAAGCTTAAAATTAAGGGAATTCAGATCACTATTTTCAAATCGGTATACAACATTGAGTCCTTTATCCTTAACTTCTTCCACTAACCCACTTTCAAAGCCCAGATCTATTTCTGCATAGTCTTCTTGCCAATAGGGAAAGAACACTATCTTTTTGCCGTCTATTTCTTTAAACTCTAAATTAAGTTCTTCTTGAAATGCTTTCAGATTATTGTAATAATTATTTTCTTCTTTAAAAATCAAAAAGGCACTCTCTTCACTTTCGGGAAACTGCTCCCAGAAAGGATTCCCCTTATCTGATAATAGTTCTCTTTTACTTATTTCACTTTTATCAAGTTTAACTATCTCCCCTTTTTTTATCAATCTTTCTAAATCAAGTGGAGTTACTATTATTGAATTAAACCCATACTCTTTTAACTCGTCTAAAGTAAGAGCCTGATCGTTATACTCCTCTCTCATATCCAAAAGAGATTTATAATCAAAAGCCAGTTCTACGTCTTTATTTGAGTTCTCTACCATCAATCTAGCCCTGATCCCGATCAAAGAAACAACAAGGGTTAGAATTATAATTGCATATAATAATTTTTTATTCATGACTGCCTCCTGAAAATATATTATAGGTTGATCTCTCCACTGTTGTTCTGTTTTAAATAGGCATCGATAAATTCATCAAGATAGCCGTCCATCACTTTCTCTGTATTACCTTCCTCTAAATCAGTTCTATGATCTTTAATCATATTATAGGGGTGGAATACATAAGAACGAATCTGGCTGCCCCAGGCGATTTCTTTATGTTCACTCCGTAATTCATCTATTTTTTCAGCCTGTGCTTCTTTTTTTAACTCCATTAACCTTGTCTTTAAAATCTTCATAGCCATCTGCTTATTTTTATGCTGTGATCTTTCATTCTGGCACTGAACTACTATCCCGGTAGGTTGGTGGGTAATTCTTACAGCTGAATCAGTCTTATTTACATG
The DNA here is from genome assembly GCA_046482435.1 of Halanaerobiales bacterium. GTDB lineage: Bacteria > Bacillota > Halanaerobiia > Halanaerobiales > M55B127 > M55B127. Next base: position 10,834 of record JAWOEZ010000100.1, on the reverse strand, counting down.
CTGTCCACCGGCCCCACTGGCCCGGTACGTTTCTAATTTTAAATCCTGTTGATCTATGTCAACTTCTAAGTCTTCTTCAACTTCGGGTAGCACATCTACAGAAGCAAATGAAGTGTGTCTTCGACCTGAAGAATCAAAAGGAGAAATCCTTACCAATCTATGAACCCCGCTTTCACCTTTCAGATAACCGTAAGCGTATTCTCCCTCAATAAGAACAGTAACCCTTTTAATACCGGCTTCATCTCCACTCTGAAAATCAAGGGTTTTTACGTCAAATCCTTGGTTTTGGGCCCAGCGGTCATACATCCTGAGTAACATCGCAGCCCAATCTTGTGATTCGGTCCCGCCCGCACCGGGATGGATAGAAAGAATCGCATTGTTTTGGTCATGTTCCCCGTTCAGTCGGGTTTTAAGTTCCAGTCGGTCTAGCCTTTTATTTAAATTTTCTATTTTTCTATCAACCTGTTCTAAGAGGTCTTCTTCACCTTCTTCATCAGCTAATTCTAAATATACTTCTATTTCATCTATATCTTCTTTTAGCTCTTCTAATACCTTGAGCCTATTTTTTATTTCATCAACTTTTTTGCTGATCCGAGTGGCCTCTTCATTATCATCCCAAAAATTAGGAGCCACCATCTTTTCTTCTAGTTGATCTCTTTTAGTAACCAATTTTTCAGGGTCAAAGTAAATCCCTCAGTTCACGGTATCGTTTATTTATCTTTTCGATTTTTTCTTTATAATTACTGTTCATCTTAAGGTGCCTCCTTATTATCTACCACAGCATTTCTTATATTTTTTCCCGCTGCCACAGGGGCAAGGGTCGTTTCTACCCGGCTCATCAGGTTTAACAACTGTTTTAACTTTCTGAGTTTTTTTGTTCTGATTGGTCTGGGTCTTTCTATTTTTCTGAGCTTTATTTTTAGCAGTAGACAGAGCACTGATTGTTCCACCAGCACTGTAATTTAAATTCTGATTGGTCTTGTCTTTATCAAGTTTGCCGTCTTCATGGACCTCAATTCTGAAAATACTACGTATAATATCTTCTCTTACCGAACTTGTCATTTCATTGAACATATCATACGACTCAAATTTATACTCAGTTAGAGGGTCCTTTTGACCGTAAGCCCGCAGACCTATTCCCTGTCTTAATTCATCCATGTTATCTAGATGGGACATCCAGTTCCTATCAATCACCCTAAGTGCAATATGTTTTGCAATCTGTTCCATATTTTCCCTTGAGAATTTTTCTTCTTTATCTTTATAGTTCTTTTTACCAAATTCTATTAAGTACTTCTTAATTTCTCCTTTATTTTTATCTTCTAGTCTTTCAACTGTTAATTCTTCCGTAAAGTAAAATTTATTAAGGTATTCAACCATCCCTTCAAGGTCCCATTCGCTGGGATGGATATCCTCTGAAAGATAACTTTCAGTGATATCTTCTATTAACTTTTCTAAGAGACCAAAAATAATCTCATCTATTTGATCGGAAAAAAGAACTCTACTCCTCTGCTCGTATATTACCTCACGCTGTTTGTTTAAAATATCATCATACTCTAAGATAGCTTTTCTGATATCAAAGTTCCGACCTTCAACTTTTCTCTGAGCCTTTTCAATTGCATTTGAAATCATCTTATGCTGAATAGGTTGGTCATCTTGCATACCTACTTTATCCATCAATGCGGTTATATTATCTGAGCCAAAAAGTCTTAAAAGATCGTCTTCAAGTGAAACAAAGAACTGTGATGACCCCGGGTCTCCCTGTCGACCTGCCCGCCCTCTTAGCTGGTTATCAATTCTACGACTTTCATGGCGCTCTGTACCAATTACATGTAAACCGCCGACTTCTACAACCCCTTCACCCAATACAATATCAGTACCTCTACCGGCCATGTTCGTTGCTATAGTTACGCTTTTCTTCTGACCGGCGTCTTTTATTATTTCAGCCTCTTTTTTATGGTTTTTAGCATTCAGGACATTATGTTGAATCCCTCTTCTATTTAACATTCTACTCAATTTTTCTGATTTATCAATATCAACAGTACCAACTAATAAAGGCTGTCCTTTATTATTTCTTTCTTGAATCTCATCAACAACAGCTTTAAACTTTGCTTCTTCGTCTTTAAATACGAGGTCTGGTTTGTTATCTCTTATAAGGGGTTCATTTGTCGGGACAACTATTACTTCCATATCATATATTTTAATAAATTCTTCTTCTTCGGTTTTAGCAGTACCTGTCATTCCGGCAAGTTTATCGTACATTCTAAAGTAATTCTGTAAAGTAATACGAGCAAAAGTTTGGCTTCCTTTTTGGACAGAAACTCCTTCTTTTGCTTCGATAGCCTGGTGAAGTCCTTCACTGTATCTTCTACCTTCCATTACCCGGCCGGTAAATTCGTCTACGATCTTCACTTTGCCTTCATCTACGATATAATCCCTGTCTTTTTTCATTAAGGTGTGGGCTCTAAGAGCTTGGTTTACCTGGTGGTGTAACTGGAAATTATCTTCATCAAATAAGTTATTAACCCCCAAGTAATTTTCAACTTTATGAACTCCCTCTTCTGTAAGTGTAACATTATTATTTTTTTCATCTAATTCATAATGTTCTTCTTCATTTAATTTTGGTATTACCCGGTTGAATTTACGGTAATCACTAGGAGTTTCCTGAACAGGTCCTGATATAATCAGTGGAGTCCTCGCTTCATCAATCAAGATACTATCAACCTCATCAAGGATCGCAAAATGAAAATCATGCTTGATAACATTATCAGGCTTTGTTTCCATATTAGCCCTCAAATAATCAAAACCAAATTCATTATTGGTTCCATATGTCACATCAGCATTATAGGCTTCTTTTCTCTCCTGAGGATTCATACCACTCAGGACAACACCTACATCCATTCCTAAAAATTTATAAATTTGGCCCATCCATTCACTATCTCTTTTGGCCAGATAATCATTTACGGTTACCACATGAACACCTTTACCTGTCAGAGCATTTAAATAAACGGGGAGGGTAGCAACTAGTGTCTTACCTTCACCAGTTTTCATCTCTGCTATTTTACCTTCATGTAAAACAATACCACCCATTAATTGAACATCAAAGTGTCTAAATTCTTCATCTGTTGACCGTTGCGAAGCTTCTCTCACAACAGCAAATGCTTCCGGCAAAAGGTCATCTAAACTCTCGCCATTCTCATATCTCTCTTTGAATTCATCGGTCTTATCTTTTAGTTCAGAATCTGATAGTTCTTCCATCTGACTTTCCAAACTATTTATCTCATCAACAATTATTTGCAATCTTTCCAACTCTTTTTCATTCTGATCTTTAAAAATATTTTTCAAAAAATCTAACATTTTAATACCACCTGTTTTTTTTTATGGATGAAATTCTTGTCAGTCATAACAAATTTACATTTCATTATAACACTTATTAGCTGAAATCTCAATATATTACTCAAGTGAAAAAAGGCCGCCCACTAAGGGGCGACCTTTCATATCCTATATTTAATTAAATCTATTAAAAGGTTGGCTCAATCAAACCATAATTTCCATCTTTCCTTTTATATACTACATTCACTTCATTTGTATCTGCATTTGAAAATACGAAAAAATCATGGCCGATTAAATCCATCTGCATGACGGCTTCCTGGGCATCCATCGGTTTAAGAGCAAAACTTTTTGTTTTTACAATCTTTGGTTCAAATTCGTCTTCCTCAGGTTCTTTCTTAGTCCTGATCAGCTGTTCTCTTTTTTCCATATATTCTTCTTTATATTCCTGCTTTCTTTCTATCATTTTATTGTGAATTCTTGTTTTATACTTATGAATCTGTCTTTCAACTTTTTCGATCACACTATCAAGTGAAGCGTACATATCAGTCGTTTCTTCCTCACCACGGAGAATTAATCCTTTGACATAAGCAGTAACCTCTACTATATGTCTTTCTTTCTCCACCTCCATTGTAATGTGGATTTCCATAGGTTCATCCTCAAAGTATTTTTTTAGTTTTTGCATCTTCTCTCGGGCATATTCCTTTAGTGAAGGTGTAACATCGATATTTTTTCCATAAACAGTGATATTCATTATCTCCACTCCCTTCTGAACTACTAAAATAGGTATTGTTGTTATTATAATAATTCAATATATTAAGATAAAAACCTTTTTTTATAAGAAAAATCCTGATTACATTTCTGTAATCAGGATTGTGTCCACTTACTTAGGTATTTATAATTATTCTTCAGCCCTTACAACTTCTGCGGCTTGAGGGCCTCTATCACCCTCAACAATTTCAAATTCTACTTCTTCACCGTCTTCAAGAGTTTTAAATCCATCATCTTGGATAGCTGAAAAGTGAACAAAAACATCGTCTCCATCTTCTCTTTCAATAAAACCATAACCTTTTTTTGCATCAAACCATTTTACTGTTCCAGTATAAATCATAAATTATATTCCTCCTGTATATTGGTTCTTTGGGAATTCATTTCCCATTTATCTTAATATAACACAGTATATTAAAGTTGTCAAACGACTAGGTACCTCTGGTATTAGCTGTTTATTTTTAGTTGTATCCTGCTCTATATTACAAGGTCTTCTAAATTATTATTTATTTTGATATCTTCAATTTTTTTGCGGGCCCTTTGTAAAGCATTGTCAACAGTCTTTACATTTATATCTAATTTCTCAGATATTTCTTTATAGGTGCGGTCATCTAGATATTCATAAAAGACTTCTTTTTCAAGTTTTGTTAGGTCCTTTTCAATTTCCTTAAAGACTAAATCAATGATCTCTTTATAAACAAATTGGTCTTCTAGTTTCTTTTTCTTATCTGGTAATATTTCGCTGAAACTTCTCCCTGATTCGTTGTCATAATCATATGTTTTATTTATGGAAGTCGAATTATTAAGGGGTTGATGCTTCTGCCTATTAGCCCTCTTAATTGCCGATATCAACTGCCTATGGACACATAATTGTGAAAATCCTCTGAATGAAGCTTCGCGATCAGACTGGTAATCCCTTATTGCCTTAAAAAGTCCCAGCATTCCTTCTTGAATTACATCTTCTTTATCCAGGCCTTTAATGAAAAAATATTTTGCTTTGGCATATACTATATCCATATTTTTATTGATCAAATACTCTATCGCTAATTTGTTACCCCTTTTTGCCTGTTCAATTATCTCTTCTTCTCCCTGCTTTTGGTCAAACATCTAATTCCCCCCAACTTAAAAATGTTTTAACCAGTTAAAAACCTAAATATTTGTTCTAAAGTTATATTTAAATCTATATAAGTAGATAAGACCAATAAAAGAATTAAAACTAAGACTATATCGAAGTACTTATTTTCTCTCTTCTCTTTTTCTCCCATCTTAATTCTCCTCACAAATTATCTTAAAATTGGACTCTAAATCCTACTTCTAATAGAAGTAATTTATCATGCCAGTAAGAATTTCCAATACTTACCATTAGATCATTATTTTCTACGACTGGAGTTAGGTAACCTAGCCTATATTCAAATTGTTGATTTTCTAATATATACTTCAGCTGATAAGTCAACTCCCTATCTTGTTCGAATAATTTTTTCCCTTCAGCTCCTAGTCCAGCAGTGATTCCTTGACTAGAAGGCTTTGTTAAAACTGTAAAAGCAGCATCTGTTTCATAATCTTCACTCTTAAGTGCCTGGATTAACCAGGTTCCCCCAAATTTAAACTCATCACCATCAAAGTTCAGATCAAAGCTCAGTTTGTTCAATTCATTTTGAAACTGAAATACCGGATTAATATTCAGTGAAGTATTTTCCCCATCGATGAAGACAGAGTATTTCATCTCCTGAAAATCATGAGATTGAGCATTTGCTACTGGAGTTAAACCGATCGTGATTAATATAAATAGTATTAGAATTTTTTTGTACAAAAGTATCATCCTCCATTATTGTATTTTATTAATTAAAATTCCAGTCCCGATTTCCCTGTAACCAGAAGGATTATTAAAAGTATATCCCCTAATTACTAATTGGGAAGAATCACCACCATCTAGATTCATAGCTTCTTCTACCTCTAATTCTTTTAGATATTGTGCCAAATCTTTTAATGTTATACCCACACTAACTTCGGGCTGCCGCCCGTCAACCATGATGAATAATAAACGTTCATCACCCGTGACACCAACTGCTGTCCGCGGTGCCCTACCTTCAATAATATCAGCCCGGAAGCTCTCGACCTGGCCGGTTACCTTCACTTCTCCATTAGAAACCAGCTTAGGCCCTCCTCCCATTATATTAATAACACCTTCCTGATCCCAGTTGGGATTGAATACATCCCTATATTCTGCTTCTTTACCGGGCTTAAAGGCTGAATATTCATCAGGGCCACTGTTCAATATTTTTATAACAAAACCCTCTTGAGGAATAACATTTTGAATTAATTCTCCCGAATCGATGCTTACTATCTTGTTATCCTCTACTATAATTTCTTTCGCAAACTCATCAAATTTTGGAGTTTTTTCTCCATAATATTTATTATATAAGATTATTTCATTATCATTATTGGGTTTTCTGTTAACTGCATCAATAATAATATTGTTATTATCACTGGTCTTTAGCAGGCCTTTCCATCTAATATTATCAATCATTATTTCACCGGATTTCGTGATACCTAAGGCCGCCCTGTTGTACAAAGGTTCTGTCACTATAACTCCATCAATCATCACTAAACCTAAAGGAGTGCCTGAAGAGTTATAGAAACCACCATTCACCCCGACTAAAGCTCCTTTTTGTTTAACAACCTCTGTCAAAGGAGCAGAGCTATCTATCCTATCATCACTTATAAAAGGACTTACTTTATGACGTCCTTTTAAGGTATTTAGATCGACAATACTAATCACACGAGGACCAAACCAGGTTAACTGCCTGATTTCTTTATATTTTAATCCAATATCAATTTTTGTATCTACTACTTGTTTTTCATCCAAGGTAGTATTTAAATCCCGGATTTCTATAGAATCAAATTTGGCGTGTAAAATAGATTCAATAGTATTATAACTTCTGTCTAAATTATTAAAATCAATATTTTTATGGTAGGGAAAGTCATTTTTATATATTACCTTAGCTACGGTTTTATCAACAGCAACCCTTATTATATCTGATAACCCTGAAATCCCTTTGTATTGAGGAATCTTATAGGGAGGAGATTCATCTAAAATTACACCTAAGGCTTTACTCCTGTTTAATACCGCAGCCGTTTTCAGAAAGGTTAGGTTGTTAGTATCAGGTTGGTTTTCTAAAAGCATACCGTATTCCAGGGTTAAGAAATTAACTTCATTAAATACTTCTATTTTTTTATCATTTAGCTTAAATTGAAATTGGCCGTTATATAAGTTATCTTTTAATCTAATAACTCCTTCACAAAAAATAGTGGTGTCTTCAAATATAATATTTCCTTTTTTATCTTTAACGACTAATTGAGAACTGTCAGCCTTAATACCTCTGCCTTTAACCCAGGTTTCCCAACCGGCTTCATTTAAACTCTTAGAAACATTTTTAGCCTCGGACTCTTCTTTAAAATTTCCAATCTGTACTTTATATAAATCATCTAACAATTTAATCTGTACTTCATAGTCATCATAATTTTTTTTAATATCTTCTTTAATATTTTCTGCTTTATCCTTATCGCCAGTGGCGAACACCTGTATAAACCAGCCGCCCCGGCCAGCTTCATATGGTGTTATAGTATATTCTTTATTCTTTGCAAGGAAGGTTCTCTTAGATTTATCAAAATTACTTATTTCAACATCAGTGCCCGTAAAGATTCTCAGTTCTGCCTGGTCTTTAAATAATTCAAGTTGTACTTTTTTACCATTAGATACAAATTTTTTTAATGAATTAGAGAAAGCGTTTACATGTAAAGTTACTGCAAATAATAGTACTACTATTAAAAGTGTGGTTAAATAATTATTTTTATTTTTCAAATAAATCACTCCACAATAATCTCACATTAAACTGCACTACTTAGACGGTTAAATGACTTTTTTCTCATACTATTTAGATTAAAATAGTATTAACTGAATAATCTTCTATAATTATTGGGGGCAGTCTCATTGATGATCATTAAATATTTTTATTTACTTTTTAAAAAATATCCTAAACCCTCTATATAAACAAACTATATCTTGGCAACTGGTATCTTTCCAATAAATTAATTCTGCTTGATTTAAATACAGAGAATATTATTTTTAAAACTATACTCTTTCTTTACTTCAGGACTCTAGTTTTGCAGTTCTTGGCTGAACTCAGCTGCATCCTCTACATCCATGCTCTCTAAAATTGCAGCTGCTTCTTTATCTTCTAGACCATTAAATATTTTGATGGCAAATTCTTTATTCAGATTATTTAAAATATTAGCAGCCTTTTCAGGATTCATATTACCATAAATCTTAAGCAACTTTTTAAAATTTTCCTGTTTACTAGCCTCCTGATCCTGTATTTCCCCTAATTCAGAATTTAAATCTTCATTTTTATTTTCGAGTTCTTCAATAGTCGCTTCTAATTCATTAATTTCATCTTCTTTTTCTTCCACTTTTTCTTGCAGATCTTTTTCTTCTTCTCTCAACTTTTCATTCTCAGCAACCACTTCATCATACTCCTCGGCCGTTCTCATATATTCTTTTACAAAAGGTGTTTTTCTAATAATATTTTCTCCCCACTGCCTAAAGGATATAATTCCCAGGTTATTGATTAATAAAAGTGAGCCAATAATAATAATGATAATTAAGAAAGTATAAATATATTTTCGCAAACTATCCCCCCCATTTCTTTTTATTTAACATTTTATATTATTAAATACGTCTTTTTTGACATAAATATATAAGTTACTACTTCATTATACATTATTCTACAAAGGGATACCAAATCCTCCCTTTTAGAACAGTAAAAAAAAGGGTTAATGAAAAAATTCATTAACCCCTAAATCTATTATTTTACTTGTCCGGCCATTCTAAAAACTGGACTCGCCTTGCCTTAATCCGATAATTTTTATATTTCTTATCTTCCTTTTCAACGGTATATGTACTTAACATCCCTTCCACACCCGCTAATTTCCCTTTTTTCAAATACTCGCTACAGCGTTTTGCAGCCGGTCCCCAGTTAACTATATCTATGAAGTCAGTTTCGATTTCACCATCTTTGCGCCGATAGTTTCTCTGAACTGCCAGCGTGAATGTACAATAATCAACTCCATCTTTAGATTCTTTTAACTCAGGTTTTTTTACTAATCGGCCTGTTAAGACCACATTATTAATCATTCAATCACTCCTTTTCCATATTCTACCATATTTGAATGTATTTTACAAGTTATTATCTAATTTAGACGGAATAAAGGGAATCTCGAACAATAATAAAAAGTATAAATAGATCTTATAATTAGAATGCAATAGCTATTATTTAAAAACGGGCTCACTTGAGTGAGCCCTTATAACTGCTTAATTATTTATTTTTACAGTTCAATATTTTCAATATAAACTTCAATATCTCCACCACAGACCCAACCGATCTGGGCTGCTTCTTTTCTAGTTAAGTTGAAACAAATTCTGCCTGATTTACCTTCTTCCAGTAACTCTTTGGCCTTATTTATAATCTCCTTCTCTTGATTTCCTCCACCAATAGTTCCATGGGTTTCCCCATCCGGATAAACTATCATACTAGTTCCCACATCACGGGGAGCTGAGGACTTAGCATCTACAATTGTAGCTAAAGCCAGCTTAAGATAATCATCCTTGGAATCCACAATTTTTTCAATTAATCTCTTATTCATCTTTTGTCCTCCTTACCTTTACAATTTCTCCAATAATTGCCACTGCTATCTCTGCAGTTGTTTGAGCACCAATATCCAAACCAATTGGAGTATAGACAGTATCCAGTAGTTCTTCACTTACCTTATCAACTTCTCTTAATTTAGCAAAGACTTCACCAATTTTTTTAGAACTACCAATCATGCCAACGTACTTACAATCGGTATCAATTACACCGCTGAGTACATCATAATCGAACTGATGTCCTCTTGTAATAATCACGATATAGTCATTTTTTGCTGGCTTATATTCTTTTATATAATCAGTATAATTCTTAACAATTAGGTGGTCAGCTTCCGGGAATCTCTCCTTATTTAAAAACTTCTCTCTATCATCAATGATTGTAATCTCAAAGTCCATTAAACTGGCAATCTTTGAAACTTGATTAGCAATGTGCCCGGCCCCAAATAAAACTAAACGAGGATTATCAGTAACAGGTTCAAAATATATTTCCACCTTGCCTTTATCTTTTAATTCAACCGACTTTAGTTCCGGATTGTTCATTTTTAGAATATTCTCTTTTCCAATTTTATTTACTACATCTTTTAAATTCTGTTCTATGTTGGCACCACTATATATGACTTTCTCTTTTGTTAAAGCAAACTTTCTTTCCTTTAGTTCAGAAAGCTTTCCCTCGGCTTTAATTACAGTACCAACCAAAACTTCTTTAGAACTTTCTGTTAAATTGTTTAATTCTTTATAGAAATTGAAATTCATTTTATTCACCTCATTGTTTATCGTTTTAGTTTCAAGAAAACTCCATCCAAGCTAAGCATTGGGTGGTGATGAATTGAAACGGTTTTGATTTTAACTTGCAAATGATAAACCTTTATTGTATTTAAGCAACTCTACATCTTTCACATTAGAATTAACCGTATTGTCTTGACTATCTTTCATTCTGACCCAACTACCATAATTAAACATACCTTTAACTTTACAAATTTCACCTTCATATTTAACTAAATCTTTTGGTGATAATGGATATTTTTGAGTTCTAAC
>JAWOEZ010000094.1:0-31969 GCA_046482435.1 Halanaerobiales bacterium | reverse complement strand
CGATACTGCGCTAATTATAACATTGAATATTTCATATATCAAGAAGCAAAGCAAAATCAGTAAACGTACTTGCTATTTATTAACAATATAGTTTAAAAGCTTGCATTTTTATATATCTAATGTTAAAATTGATATGTTGCAAATTTAGAAATAAAATATAGATACTGCTCACTTACAAGGGGGTGAAAGTTATGCCTATTATTGAATCAGCAAAGAAAAGAGTAAGACAAAATGAAAAGAAAAGAAAAGTTAACAGGCGCTGGAAAGATAAGCTAAAAAATACTATTAAAGAATTTGAAGCAGCTATCGAAGAAAATAATCCTGAAAAAGCAGAAGATTTATTACCTGAAACATATAAAATTATTGATAAAGCAGCATCTCATAATATTATTCATAAAAATAATGCTGCAAGAAAAAAATCAAAAATGAAAAGAATGTTAAATGATTTAAAATAAAATAATAGTATTTATAAAGGCTTATTCATCATGAATAAGCCACTTATTTTTTTATAAGCTTAATATTGCATTTTGAATTGAATTTTCTATCTTATCCTCTCCGGTTTTCAACTTTACATCCGCTTTTAAAAACTTGTTTAACATCTCTTCTAATTCTTTAGCACTATAATTATCTACATATCCATAAATCTTTTTTATAGGATAAGGATGTTCTCCTACCTTGCTTGCTATCTTCTTTGGATTAATCCCCTGTTTTTTAAAATCTTTAATAATTAACATTAATCTAACCCTACGAGTTATCATCGCAAAAATTATTTGGGGCACTTTTCCATTCTCTAATAATTGATGAAGATAATATACACTTTTATTTTTTTCCTTTTTGCTTATCGCATCTAAAAATTCAAAAATTGTATTTTCCTTTAATCTGCGGTCTTTTGACATAACAGCTTTAATATCAGATACTTCCACCTTATTTTTTTGATCTATATATGTACATATTTTATCGATTTCAGAATCTAATTGCTGCAGATTATTATTAAACATTTTTTCAAGTAATCTTATACCTCTATAATCAATCTTTTTCCCTTTATCTTTAAACTGTAATTTTATCCATTTATTTAAATCTTGAAACCGTGGGGGGGAATAATTTATAACTTCCCCATAATTTTTAATAATATTTTTCCTTTTATTTTTGGATAAATCCTCATTAACCAAAATTAAAATAACAGTGGTATCCGGTATAGCTTTGAGGAATTTTTCAAACACTTCAAAATTGGATATTCCCTTTTTAAATATATTACCTACCTTAACAATAATAAATCTTTTTCCCGACATCACTGGTAAGGTACTGCCTTTGTTAACTATATTTTTAAATACTTCATCTTCCTCCTTGATATAGGTTAAATTAAAATCTTCTATTTCCTCATCTATATATTTTTGTTTAAATTTATTTTCAAACTTATCCAATAAATATTCTTCAGAGCCAAAAACTAAATATATATTTTCAATTTGTGAAAGATCATTTTTAAATAATTTTTCAATCTTTTTATTCATTTTAAACACCTTTCTATTTTATTAAACAATTTTGGTTAATTTTAACATAGTTTCTACCCATTTATCAATTTAAATAACCCCGAATATTATATTTGTGTCCATCAGTTTTTATAATAATTGCTCCTTTTTGATCCGTTCTCCATACTTTAATATTATACTTATTTAATCTTTTTAAAATCTTTCCATCGGGATGGCCGTAATCATTATTTCCTACACTAATCACAGCCTCTTTTGGAGTTACTGCTTTTATAATATTTTCTGAACTTGAACTTATACTCCCATGATGTGCCACTTTTAATATATCAGAATTTAATTTTTTATTATCTGTTGATTTTAAAATTGCTTTTTCTACATCTTTTTCTACATCACCGGCAAAAAACATCTCAAAATCTTTATATTTCAACTTAAATGCAATAGAATTATTATTTCTGTTTTTAAAAACTACTTTATTTAAAGGGGCAATAAATTTTAATTCTAATTCATCTAATTTTAGTATATCACAATTTTTTGTCCAGAATAAACCTATATTATTTTCTTGAGCAGCTTTTATTGTCTTTTGGGCGAAATTTTGTGTTCTATCATAATGTTTAGAAATTATAAGGTTATTTACAAACCCACCATTTATTAAATATTCAGCTCCTGCACTATGGTCTCCATCAAAATGAGTGATTATCAGATAATCTATTGTTTTAATTCCTTTATTCAACATAAAAGGAAGAATAGTATATTCTGCTTTATTACCACTGCTCGTTGATCCTCCAGTATCAACAAGCACAGTTATATCTTCGGGAGTTTGTAAGAAAATAGAATCTCCCTGGCCGACATCTAAACAATAAATTTCTAATAAATTGTTACCAGCTGGACTAATTATAAAGGTGACTATAAAAATAATTATAAAAATAAATGTTAAAAATTTTAAATATCTAATTTTCTTAATTTTCATTTTATCTTTATTATTAATAATATAAGCAGTAAGAAACAATATACAATAAATTAAAAATATTCTTAAAACTGAAGGAGTAGTTACTTTAACTTCAGCCGAAGGTAATTTTGACATAACTTTAATGCCTTTATTTAGGAGGTTGGTTATTAAAAATATCATTTTCCCAGTTAATACACTAAAAAGTGGAAATATAAAATATAATACAAAATGGGTTAAAGTCAGAAAAACTATAATAGAAACTAAAGGTATAGCCCATAAATTTGTTATTATTCCCGATGGTGACAATGTGTTAAAATAGTATGTGGTAAGAGGAATTGAGCCCAGTTGAGCTGCAATACTAACAGCTAATGAGGTGTGTAAATATTTTTTTAATATTTTAGTCCAACTAACTATCATCAAAAGAACAAAAAAACTAAGCTGTAATCCTACCGAAAATAATTTATAAGGATTAATTATTAAAATTATAAATAATACAATAGAAATTATACAATAGAAATCTATTTCCAAATCCATTTGTTTTGAAAACCTAAAGATTAAAACTAATAAGGATGCTCTTAACACAGATGCTCTAAATCCTGTCATTACAATATAGACTATAAGAAAACCTGCTAATATGATATTAACCAACTTATCACTTAGAGAAAGCGGTTTTAATAAAATCAAGATAAATAAAGTTATAAAACCTATATGTAATCCAGAAATTGCTAATAAATGATTAGCGCCTGCTTTTCTAAAGTTTGTTTCCCAGCTATTATTTAAATTGCTTTTTTCTCCTAAAATTAAAGCTTTTATGAACTCATTTACTGGAGGGGATATGTTTTGATTAACAGATCCCAATAAATATCTTTTAATCTTTATAATAGGTTCTGTAAGTAAAAAATAGTTCTGTATTTTATATATTTCAAAAATATTTCCAACACTATAGATCTTTTGCTTTTTAAGATAATTATAATAAGAAAATCCACCAGGATTACTAGCTTTTCGGGGTCTGTTTAATTTAATCCGGGCCATTACCAAATCCCCATGTTTAATGTTGTTCTTTAAATCATCTTTCCATAATTGAATATCGCCATGCTTAATTCTTTTATTATCAACTATAAGAGGTTCTAAAATCACTGAATTTCCTTCAACAGATTCCAACTTTATTTTAATTTTACCAACTATTTCTACAACACGTCCATTATAATTACTTATGGAATAGACACTAAAATAATTTGCCTGGTAATAAAGCATATAAAAAAAACCAAATAGAAATAATCCTATTAATATGTAAACAAATAACTTTTTATTCTTAAGTAAAGCTATTTTTAATAATAATAAAATAACACCTGATATAATCAGTATAATTTTATACTGTATAAAGTAATAACCACTAATAATTCCTAATATAAATCCTAATAAAGCAAGTATAACAAATTTATTTGATTTCAATATTTAATCAAATCCTTTAACTTCTATAATATATATTATTATTTATGAGGTACAATGATTTTATCATCATTATAAATTTTTTTATCTAAATTTAAACTAGAAATATCTGCATCATCTCTTAATATCACTACCTCCTTAATTATTCTTTTTAATTTTATTCCAGGTATTATTTTGTAAAATCCCGGGTTCCTAACTGCTCCACCAATATGAATTTTAATTTCTGCTTCTATTTCTTTTTTACCATCAACGACCTTGAATCTTTTATCTTTAAACCTTTCCAAAGTAATATTCTGATATTCATTTATTATCTTTCTTTCATTGAAAAAACTAAATAATGCCATACACAGAAATATCATAGCCACTGTTAGAATCGAATATATGATGTTTGTTTTGATTATTTTCACCCCTTACTATATTATTCTATAAATGTTATTATTTTCCTTTTTATACAATAAAAAAATCCCCAGAGAGGGATTAGCTTTATTACAGATGAGCTTTTATCTTTTTGATGATTAAATCATTGGCAATATCATTTAAACCTCCATGTGGAATAATAATATCTGCCAAATATTTTGTCGGTTCCACATATCTCTCGTGCATTGGCTTAACAGTAGCCATGTATTGATTGCGAACGGAGTCAAATGTTCTATTCCTCTTTTTAATATCTCTATTAATTCTACGTAATAGCCTGATATCGGCATCAGTATCAATATATATTTTTAAATCAAATAAATCTCTAAGTTTAGGATAATGAAAAATTAAAATTCCTTCTACAATAATTATTGGAGAAGGTTTTACTACTTGGGTTTCATGTAATCTTTCATTAGTCTTATATGAATATACTGGTCTATTAATTTTTTCCCCTGATATTAACCTTTTTAGATGTTCAATTAAAAGTTCAGTTTCAAAAGACTCAGGATGATCAAAATTAATTTTTTCTTCAGGAACTGAAAAATAACTTTTATCATGATAATAAAAATCGTGTTTTAACATAGTAACTTCATCCTGGAAAGCATTTTTTAAAATTTTAGCTAATGTAGTTTTCCCGGAAGCAGTACCTCCTGCTATTCCAATTATTAATTGTGACAACTAATTTCATCCTTTCAAAATATAATACTATATATTAGTATAATAATTATTGTTAGTAAGGTCAAATTTTTTAATTGAATCATATAAAATAATTTAAAATCCATAGACAACTATAATTTATCTATAGCCGTTTTTATATAACTTTTTCATATTATAGTTTTGCTCATTATTCTCATTTCTAATATTAGTCTTCTTTTTTTTCTTTAGTTTGTTTATTCCATTAAATTCTTTATATATTTCGTGAATAGCCACAACAGCTGTCTTAGTGGAGATATTTTGATTAATTACTTTATTAATTATCTCATTCATAACATATCTGGCTTCTTCTGGTAAACCAGCAATATCATGAATTAACTGTTCAATGTGTTGTTTTATCTCGCTATGATAAGTGATTTCATTGTCAGATAACTTCTCTTTGGACTGGATCATCTTTCTTAATTCAATCAATTTTAGAAGAGTTTCAGTTCTAGATAACAATCTTAAATCGCCTCCACTTTAATAACTGTTTTGCCTGTAATCTTTTTCAGGTGAACTTACAAAACCAAATTGATAACCTTTTGTCATTTCACTTATTCGGGATGCCAGGTAAGTAGCAGCTTTTAAATATTTTGTTTTGTAATAAGGATTACTTTCATCATTTCTTGCTAACAATTTAAATTCATTATTAGAAGTAAATATGACGGGTTTATTATAATCATATCTGTGGTTTAACCAAGCGGTTAAATTTCCAAAAACAAAATCAGTGTCCCGTTCCCTCAAGAAGTCATCGATTACTAACAATTTGGAGTTCATTACTGCACTTTCAATCATATCAAGTTCTCTTTTTAAATTATCATCTTTTGAGTTATATTGCCGCTTTTTCCATAAATAATTTACTTCACTCATAAAAAAGACAGGTCTCCAGTTGTGGTCACTTAAAGAAATCCCCCTTCTTGAATAATAATCAGGATTCTTTTTATATATTTCTTTTGCAAATTCTCTAGCTGCTGTTTTTAATGCCGAGATTGCAACATGGGTTTTTCCACAGCCATTAAATTTACTAAAAATGTAAACAGATTGAGAAACGTCCATAGCACTTAATATATTTTCTGCATATGTTTTGATCGCCTTAATTTTACTAACGTTTTCGCTTGGACATGCATTATAATTAAAGCTTGCAAAACTTGCATTTTTAAATTTTGGAGGAATATGACTATTTTCTATTATAACGTTATATATTTTTTTTATAGCCTCTTTAGTTGATACATATTTATCTGTATCCCTTTTTATAGATGTCTTCGAGGGTTTCTTCTTCATCTCTTTTTTCTTTTTTTCGATTAATTTCTTGAAGTCTTTTTTCATACTCTTCCATCCTTTGTTTTTCTTCTTTAAAATCATGAATAGTATATATAGAACGATTTAAATAATCTCTTAATAAAGAAATTATATAATTAGTAGGATTGCCCTCTGCTTTTTCTGAACTAATTTTCATTACTTCTATAATTACATCTTCACTTATTCCATCTTCCATAAAAGAAAATAATTTTTGTAGAAAGTTAGGAGTTAAATTTAATGTGCCAAAAAACTCATCCCACTTATCAGCAATTTTTGAACCCGCTTCTTGATAGTTTTTATTATTATCCTCAGTTCTCAAATTATTGGGAATAGTTAAATAGAAATTATTATCTTCTTTGATCAACCATTTTTTCTCTTTTAATGATTCTCTTAGCTTTTTCTGAACTTTCAAAACAAATTTATTCACTTCCCATTTTTCTTTAGTTAATAGTCGCGACTGATCAATTTCAAAAAATAATTTCACTAATAATTGAAATTCTTCAGAATTCAATTTATCATCCTCAAATACAACTTTAGGAACTTTAAAATAGTCTAAATGCTGCAATATAATCACTCCTGACTTTTTAGGCAGCATCTGTAATAATAACATAATAATATTAGTAACTCAATTAAATTTATTAAGAGTCCCGCCTCATTTTTATAACGTATATTTTTTATTCAACAAGATATTATTTTTCCCTTTTTTAAAATTAAAAAACAGGAGGTGAACTCCTGTTTGGAATTGCTAATAACAGTTTATAATCTAGGAATAAACCCTTATAAAATTTTTTAAATTAATTTTTCTTTATATGCAAAATCAGTTCTGAATAGAAATATATATATATAAATAATTTAGTCTATAAACCGATTTACCACATTTAATAATTCATCTATTATTTCTTCGTCATTATTCTGAAGAGAACTTTGCACACATCCATTTATGTGTTCCTGTAATACTTTTAGAGCTACCTTTTTCAACGCACCTCTCACAGCAACTATTTGAGTTAAAATATCTACACAGTATTTTTCATTTTCTATCATATTCTTAACTCCCCGAGTCTGACCCTCAATCCTATTTAACCTCACAAGAAGATCTTTCTTTTCTTCTTCAGAAATAGAATTCATCTAATCAACCCCTAACTCATTATTTTTAGAAATAATTCCGATTATTTCGGACTGAAATTTATTATTTTTAGACAGTTTTTTGTCTAATTTTTTTGTAAAATGATATGATATATATAAAAACAGGAATGAAAACAATATACCAGTTAGTTCTTGCGATAGGGCACCAAAAAGAAAAGATAAATTAGCACCCACAAAATAACCTACCACCAAAAACAATAAAGGTATCAGATAGATCATTATTGAACCAAGAACTAATGAACTGTCCTTAATTTCGATACTAACTGTATCACCTATTTCTGCATCTTTATTATTTTTTACATCTACATATACTTTATCTTGTCCATGTGATTCATCCAGCCCTAATATACAATCTTCATTACACTTACTACAAGCCGAGTGCCTGGTCACAACAACTTTTGCTTTATCACCATCAACATTTACCACACATGCTTCTTCTCTCATCTTAACACTCCTAAATCTACCTAATATATTTTTCTATTTGTTTTCTTTCGGGGGCTTCTATTTCGTTGTCTATAAAACCAAGTGGAGTAATAGTAGCAATATAATGGTCTACTGGAATATTTAATTTTCTTTTTATACTCTCTCTATCCATGTCAGCTATCCAACAAGTCCCAAGTTCATATAAGCGGGCAGCTAACATAAAATGATAGGCTGCTATATCTGCATCTTGTTTATATCTATTGGATTGTTCATTATCAGAACAAATGGCAACTGCCATCGGTGCCTTTTTAATTGGCCTTGAGGCGGTTTTTCTTATAGAAGCAAGATCACAAATTAATTCCTCATCTCTAATAAATTTAAAATAATAAGATTGTGAATTCATAGAAGTTGGGGCAAATCTACTTAAATCTATTACATTATCTAAAATTTCTTCGGGTATTTTGTCATCTTTAAATTCTCGATAACTTCTTCTGTTTAGTAGTAACTCCTTACCGGTATAATGTGGTTTTAATTTATGTAAAAAAGTTTGAAATTCTAATGTTCTCCCTTCAGGGTCTTTGGCAAAAAATTGATAAATATTGAAGTCCTCATTTACTTGAGGCTCTTTACTAATATCTATCCCATCAGAAATATTTTTATAAAATTTATCAACCGCTTTTTTATCTTTAAAATAAAAGGTTATAATACCATCATTCTCTATTTTTTCAGATTGGCAAAAGCCTAACTGTAGATTACCTTTTTCGAATATCATACATCTCCCTTGATCTTGCCATAATTCCATCCCTAATTCTTCCTGATAAAATTTGGAAATTTGTTTGAGGTTTTTTGTTTTCATAAATACAATACCTGACATATTAAACACTCCCTAAATTAATTTGTTAAAAAATCAAAAATATTACTGAATACTCCACTGTCATCCATTCTATATAATTCCGTGTATCCACAATTACTACAGCTCACTGCTATAAACTTCTTATTTTGAACATCAAAAATTTTAGATAATTTCCCACCGGTTGTCCTAAGTTCCGACTTATCGTAATTTTTACTACCACATTTTATACATTCAAATTCTCTACCCATTGCCTTACCTCCAATCCTTATTTATTTTATTATATCAAAAAACCCCTGCTATTAAAACAGGGGTCTTAATAAAATTATTAGTTTCTTTATTTTAGAACAATATTAACCAACTTTTTTGGAATTACTATTGTTTTAACAATTTCTTTGTTTTTAGTGTATTTATGAACTTTATCTTGTTTAAATACTTTTTCTTTTAATGCTTCTTCTGAAATATCTGCCCTAACATCAATTCTATCTCTTACCTTACCATTGATTTGAATAACTATTGTTATTTCATCCTTTTTAGCTGCTTCTTTATCAAATTCTGGCCAATCAGCCCGATGAATACTATCCTTATGACCAATTTTATGCCAAAGTTCTTCACTCATATGAGGAGCAAATGGAGCCAACATTAAAAGCAATTTTTCAGTAATATAGGCAAGTAATTCTTCATTAAGGTTATCGTTATTATCTGATAAATAATGGTACAACTCATTCACCAATTCCATTATAGCACTTATAGCTGTATTGAAATTAAGTCTTTCAGATACATCTTCGGTAACTTTTTGAATAGTTTCATGAAGTTTTCTATGAAGTTCTTTTTCCTCATCATTTAAATTCGCTTGTCTTATATTAATCTCGCCCACATCAACTTCTTTTATTTCATCGAGATTCTCTACAATAAATCTCCAGACCCGGTTTAAAAATCTATTTGCTCCTTCAACACCTGCTTCGCTCCACTCTAAGTCCTTTTCTGGAGGAGAAGCAAAAAGTAT
Source organism: Halanaerobiales bacterium (assembly GCA_046482435.1). Classification (GTDB taxonomy): domain Bacteria; phylum Bacillota; class Halanaerobiia; order Halanaerobiales; family M55B127; genus M55B127. The sequence goes on along the minus strand of JAWOEZ010000094.1, from coordinate 22,262 downwards.
AAATAGTCGAGCAGTATCTGCCCCATATTCATCTAAAATACGGCTCGGGTCAACCACATTGCCTTTTGATTTAGACATCTTATCTCCATCTTTAAGAACCATCCCCTGTGCCAACCATTTTGTAAAGGGTTCACCAACTTCTATTAAGTCAAGGTCTCTGACTACTTTTGTAAAAAATCGGGCATAAAGTAAATGTAATATCGCGTGTTCTATCCCCCCTATATATTGATCGACAGGGAACCACTCTTCAGCTTTTTCACGAGAAAATGGGAGTTGTGCATTATTAGGATCAATGTATCTTAAAAAATACCATGAAGAATCTACAAAAGTATCCATTGTATCAATTTCTCTTTTAGCATCTCCGCCACAAGATGGGCAAGTGGTATTAACAAAATCCTCAGATTCAGCTAATGGAGAAATTCCTGTTGCCGAAAATTCAACATCATCAGGCAGCAAAACTGGTAGGTCTTCTTCTGGCACAGTTACAGCTCCGCATTGCTCACAATAAACGATAGGTATCGGTGCTCCCCAATATCTCTGTCTTGATATCAACCAATCTCTTAATTTATAATTTGTTTCTCTTTTACCAATATTTTTATTTTCCATATCTTCAGCTATTGCTTCAAAAGCTTCCTCGACACTTAAGCCATTATATTTTTCTGAGTTAATTAAATATCCAGCCTCACTATAGGCTTCTTCCATTGTTGAACCATCAAATTTTTCGTCTCTATCATGAGGTTGGATTACTGCTCTTATAGGTAAACTATACTTTTTTGCAAAATCAAAATCACGCTGGTCATGAGCAGGTACAGCCATAATAGCACCTGTACCATATTCCATTAACACATAATTTGCGATTAAAATCGGGATTTTTTCACCAGTCATTGGATTGGTAGCATAACTGCCTGTATATATACCTCTTTTTTCAGTTTCAGGGGAAGTTCTTTCATCATCCTTTTTATCTTTTACACTTTTTACAAAGTTTCTGATTTCTTCTTCATTATCTTTACCAGTTATTAATTCGTCTACATAAGGATGTCCTGGCGATAAGACCATATAGGTAGCTCCGTAAATTGTATCAGGCCTGGTAGTAAAAACATCTAATTCTTTTCCGATTTCTTCAAGAGGAAAATTAATGCTCATTCCTTCACTTTTACCTATCCAATTTTTTTGCATAGTTTTAACTCTTTCAGGCCAATCCAGTTCCTGATGTCCTTCCAGTAATTGATCTGCATACTCCGTAATCTTTAGAAACCATTGTTCTAACTCTTTTTGTTCTACTATTGTATCACAGCGCTCACAACGATTATTAACAACTTGTTCATTGGCTAAAACCGTATCACAGCTTGGACACCAGTTGACTGCCTGTTCTTTCCTATATGCAAGATCGTCCTCAAACATTTTAACAAAAAACCATTGAGTCCATTTATAATAATCCGGATCAGCTGTAGCAATTTCGCGGTCCCAATCATAACTAAGCCCCATTGCTTTCATCTGTTCTTTCATACTCTCGATATTTTCCCAGGTCCATTCTCTGGGATGAATATTACCATGTTTAATAGCCGCATTTTCAGCAGGTAAGCCAAATGCATCCCATCCCATAGGGTGAAGCACATTAAATCCTACCATTCTCTTAAAACGTGCTATTACATCCCCTATAGAGTATACCCTTACATGTCCCATATGTAATTTTCCTGAAGGATAAGGAAACATCTCTAAAACATAGTAATTATCTTTCCCATCTTTATTTTTTGCTTTATAGAGTGTTTTGTCTTCCCAATATTTCTGCCATTTGCTTTCAATCTTTTCAAAATTATAATGATTCTGCATTCCATACTCCTCCTTAAATATATAATTTTATATTAGAAATATTAAATATAAAAAACCCCTCCCGGTCAAGGGACGAGTAGTTTACCCGTGGTACCACCCTAATAGATAGTGATTATCCACTTAAAAAGTTAACGCCTTTAATACGATACTGTCTAATTAAAAGTTCAACAGTATGGACTCCAGAACGAGTTCAATATCTTACATTACTACTTTCCAGCTACCAGCAGCTCTCTCTATAAATGTAAGATATCTAATGCTTTCCTTCTTAGTCCTATAATATAATTTATCTTTGTTAAAAATTATATTAATTTATACTGTTAAAGTCAAGAAGTTTCTTTTTTTAAAATCTTTTTAGCATCTGCCCAGAGTCTATCAAGTTCATAATATTCACGCTCTCTTTTATGGAATATATGTACAATTACATCTGCATAGTCCATCAGAATCCAGCGTCCATTATCTTTGCCGGCAACTTGTTTAGGAAAAATTTCCTCTTGATCTAATTTATCTTCAACTGCTCTAGAAATTGCTTGAACTTGTTTATCAGTATTTCCTGAGCATAGTACAAAATAATCTGCTATTATCGTTAAACCTTTTACATTTAATATTTCTATATCAAAGGCCTTTTTATCATCAGCTGCCTCAGCTGCTAGTTCTGCTATTTTCCTATATTTATCTTCAGACATTAATTACTTTCCTCCTTTTTTGCTATCTCATTATTGGTAAAATTTTCACCTAATATAATCTGGAAATCTTCTTCTATTTCTTCAGATTCCTCTAATTTTCCACCTAAAACATCTCTTAATCCCTCTGCGATATCTTTATTCCCGGATTGATAATAAATAATTGTTTTCTGATAATCAAAATTATCTGCATTTCGTGTATCTTCAATATTGAAACCATATTTTTCTAATTCTTTTCCAGCTCCACTGGCTAAGCCTGAAATACCGTTCCCATTTAATATTGTAACATAATACTGATCATTGTGTATATATTCTTTACTTCTTATTAAATTATCGACCATAATATCCAATGCTTCTTCCTCTGCTATCCAGTAACTAGCTCCATTTATATACTCTGGTCTACCGGGAACCATCTCGGTTTTAAGATTGTTTAAATCAGCCTTTTTTGCTAATTTAGCAAAAGGTGTCACATCTTTAATAGGTATATTGGTATTTACAGAATTCATCACTTCACTGTAAATTGATGGTAATTTCAATATTATTTGTGGAGAAGTCGTTTTTTTCATTACAGCTTTTATAAACTTCTGCTGACGAGATACCCTACCGATATCTCCTAATTTATCCCCTCTATATCTGACATATTGTAGTGCTTTCTCACCATTTAAGTGAACATCTCCCGCTGGAAGGTTAATATTTACTCCTCCGGCTTCATCAATATACTCGAGAGGTTTACTAATATGAATATCTATTCCACCTATTAGATCAATAATCTCTTCAAAACCCTGAAAATCTGTTTCCAAATAGTAATCTAATTTAATATTTAAAAAATCCTCAACAGTTTCATTTAAAAGTTCAATTCCCCCATATGCATGTGCAGAATTTATTCTATTATAACCATGGCCATTAACTTTTACTCTCGTATCACGGGGAATAAATAATAATCCAATCTCATTCGTATTTAGATTAATGCTAGCCACAATAATTGTATCAGCTCTAGGAGGACCATTTATTGAAGAATCATAACCAGCCACTAATATATTTAATTTAGATTTTCTGAATGGATTTAAATTCAATATACTAAAATCATCATTTAATAATATATATAAAACTAAAGATATAATAATTATTAATAATATTAAACCAATAATTTTCCACTTTGTCATCTTTAACTTTTCCATCTTTACCTTTTCAAGCATTTATTTGTCTCCCTTCAACAATGAATTCCTGGTCAAAACCGTATTAGGATGTATAACTCTTTTTCTTTTTATGTTATAACTTATTGTAAAGTCACAGACAAGTATAACCGCTTCATCTAATTCTTTTTCTACCTCGTTTCTTATTAAATCTACTCCAGGAAAGTCTCTATTAGATTCAATAACATCTGCAACAAATATAATTTTTTCTATAATACTCATTTCTGGCCTACCAATAGTATGATATCTTATCGCATTCAAAATTTCTTTATCTTCAACTTCAAACTCTTTTTTCGCTAAAAACGCTCCTACTGGTGAATGTAATAAGCCAGGAACTTCTTTTTCCCATTTGTCTATTTTAATATTATTATTTTCAACTATTTCTAAAAGTTTATCATATTTATAATTTCTGGCATAATCATGAAGTAAACCAGCTATTTCAACTTTAAATATATCGGCCCCATATTTTTGGGCTATATTCACGGCTTCTTTAACCACAGAGAGGGTATGCTCTTTTCTGAAATCCTCTCTTTTATTTAATTCTTTTTTTAGATGATCTATATTATTCATTCACTTCACCTATTTATATAAATTATGGGATTTAATATACTCTATAACTTTGTCAGTTGTTAAGTATTTTATTGATTTACCTTCTTTTACAAAATTTCTAATCATTGTAGAAGAAATTTCTACCAAAGAATTATTAAGTATATTAATATTATCTTCATATTTTCTAAGTCTCTGGTCTTTCATAATTTTAGGAAAGGAATAACCAGTTCTTTTAGCAACTATTAAATTAGAATTAGCCAATATATAATCTGGTTGATGCCAGTTAAAAATCTCTGCCAAAGAATCTGTACCTATTATTAGATTAACCCTTTTAGCACTGTATTTATTTTTTAAATGATCTATAGTCCGAATTGTAAAAGATTTTTCTTTCTGCTTTAATTCCCAGTTTGATATTTTAAAATGGTTATTATCTTCCACAGCCAATTTTAGCATCTTTAATCTATGTTCTGGTCTATTAATTTGATTTTCTTCTTTATGTGGTGGCCTTCCTGCTGGCATAAAAATAACCTTATCCAGATTAAATTCCAGATAGGCTCGTTCAGCACAGATTAGATGTCCTAGGTGAACCGGATTGAATGTACCACCAATCATCGCAAATTCCATATTTTTCACCTTCCATTTTGCTTATTTAATTATAATAAATAAATTCACTATATTCAAGTAAATATATTAACAAAGAAGGATTAAATACTTCTGTATTGAAATAAAGATAAATAAAAGGAGGTAATATTTGTGTTGCTTAAATATAAAAATATAAAACCTGATATTGATCAAACTTCTTTTATAGCACCAGGCGCTAAGCTCATTGGAAATATAAAACTCAAAGAAAAAACCAGTATATGGTATAATACCGTTTTAAGATCTGACCTAAATAAAACTACCTTAGGAAAAGGTAGTAACATTCAAGAAAATTCAGCCCTTCATGTAGATACTGAAAAACCTCTAAATATTGGAGATTATGTAACAGTAGGCCATAATGCAACTATTCATGGTTGTACCATCAAAAACAATTGTCTAATAGGAATGGGAGCAATTATATTAAATGGGGCCGTTATTAATAAAAATTGTATTGTCGCTGCCGGTAGTCTGGTTACAGAAAATGCGGAATTTCCACCTGGTTCATTAATTATGGGAACCCCCGCCAAAGTTATCAGAGAATTAACTGAAGAAGAAATAGAAGAAATTAAAAAATCTGCAGATCATTATATAAGTTTAGCTAAAGAACATAAAAATAGTCTAAAATAAAAAAACCCCTGTAAAATGGATTGAACAAAGCAGTCCATTTGGCAGGGATTAATTTTTTTAAAATGGTTCAAAACTTTGTTCTGCCCACCAATCATCTTTAAGTAATTCATATTGCTCCTGGAAAAAATTCAAATGTTGGTACTCCCATTCAATTATCTTATTATATAACTTTTTTGCCTGTTCCGAATCAGTATTACTAGCAGCGTTTTTATAATAGTCAATAGCTTCCTTTTCCATTTTAACCCCTATTCCAAATACTGATAATGAAAAAGATAAGTTTTCTTTTTCAATTTTATCCCATTTGAATATTCTTGGCTTTTCAGGTGGTTGCATTTCCTCAACAGAAAATTCTAATTCTGCTCCATCTTCAAAACTTTCATAAAGTTCCTTTAGCCAATCAATATGCTTTAATTCCTCATTTGCTAATTTTTTAAAAGATTTACTTATCTCCATTTCATCTATTCTCTCAGCAGCCATATTATAAACTTGGTAACCCTCATTCTCATTTAAAATAGCTTCTTTAATTACTTCTAATTCTTTATTGGACATTTTTAAGCCCCCTTATATTATATTTATGATCTTCGCTTCTCTTAAAAAAGTAGGCCTATAATTTACATTAATAGAAGTAAATTTCATCGATATATCTTAAATGATATCCTAGGTCAAATATATCAGATAAAAACCCTATTTTCAAGGAACAGCATCAGATAAAATTGACATATATTTCAAAATAAAATATAATTAAAGAAAATTCAAGTTGGGAGGCTTTAATAATGGAACAGAGCCTTATAATTGCAAAAACCGCTTTAAGGTTGGCAATTTCAGATCGTCAAGAGGAAAACAAATTAAAAAAGAAGTACTTAGAAGAAAAAGGTATTAAGACCGCAGCTCTTGATTTCGGAGGAGAATATAATAAATCAGTTAAAAAAATAATTGAAAATGCAGTAATTGCTGCCCGGCGAGAAAATTTAATTAATGAAACTCACTCCAATCAGGGAGCCGTTGCAGGTGCAGCTCATGAAGCTTTAAAACAAATAATGGGTAGTGCTGTCGGTTTGAATATCGGTGGCAAAATTGGTATTGCAAGAAAAGAAGATCATTTGGTTGTAGCTATTTTCTTTGGGGTTGGAATGTTAAATCTAAATGAAGTAGCTATTGGCCTAAGTCATAGAACTATTAGTTAAATATTTGCTTTAATCCTTGACATTTATAGGTATTATATGTATAATTAAAAAAATCGAAATTTGGTAAGATGGTAATATGGTAGGAGAAAATAATAGGAAACCTCTATGGATTTCTATGTCTTTAAACACTCCTTCCCGGAGTGTTTTTTTATTTCTCTTTCCAAAACCAAAGCCAAAAACATAATAAGGAGAGATGTAAAATGGTAATTAATGGTAAGAAATCTCTAATTGTAGTATCTATTTTCATTTCATTAACTCTATTCTTTTTGCTAACTTTTCAGTTAACAGCTCAAGCACAAGAAGAGGTATTTGAAGTTGGAATCTCGCAATTTGTGGAACACCCTGCTCTAGATTCGGCCCGAGAAGGTTTCATTGAAGGTCTTAATGAAGCAGGTTTCACAGAAGATGAAAATCTTGAAATCAATCTCGAAAATGCTCAGGCGGACATGTCTACCACTCAAACTATTGCCCAAAAATTTGAAAATCAAAATTTAGATTTAGTTCTAGCTATTGCCACTCCTAGTGCCCAATCAGCCGCAGGGGTTCTTTCAGACACTCCTCTCGTTATCACCGCAGTCACAGATCCAGTCACTGCTGGTTTGGTTGAAGACCTTGAAAATAAGGAAAAGGCTATTACTGGAACTACAGATATGAATCCAGTTGATAAACAACTAGCTTTAATTAAAGAATTTTTACCTAACGCCGAAAAAATTGGTATTTTATATAATAGTGGTGAAGTTAACTCAGAAGTTCAGGTCGAGATGGCGAAAGAAGTTGCACCTGACATGGGCCTTACGATAGTTGAAGCTACTGCAACCAATACAAGTGAAGTCTCCTTAGCAACTGAATCCTTAGTGGAAAAAGTTGATGCAATTTATTTACCCACAGATAATACCATTGCCTCTGCTGTTCCTTCAATAATGAAGGTTGCTGAAGAAAATGATATACCTGTATTTGGATCTGAGAAAGGTCAAATAGAAAACGGTGCTATAGCTACTAGAGGTATTGATTACTTCACTTTAGGTAAAGAAACTGGACAAATCGCAGCACGAGTTTTAAATGGTGAAGACCCTGCCTCCATACCAATTACAGGTTCTAAAAATCTTAGATTAATTATAAACGAATCTGCAGTTGAAAGTTTCAATTTAAAAATACCAGAAAGTATCGAAGATGAAGTAGATCAATTATTTTAAATAAAGTAAGGGATATGATATTGGAGGGTTTTATATGTCTTTGGGTTTTTTAGTTACTTCACTAGAACAGGGTTTAATATATGGAATAATGGCTATCGGTGTTTATATAACATTCAGAGTACTAGATTTTGCAGACTTAACTGTAGATGGCAGCATCACTTTAGGTGCTGCTGTCTCCTCCAAAATGATTATAATGGGATACAGTCCTTTCTTAACATTAATAATTGCTACTATTGCCGGTGGAATTTCTGGCTCATTTACAGGTTTTTTAAACACCAAATTGAAAATAGCTCCACTTTTATCCGGGATTTTAACAATGACATCCCTATATTCAATTAATTTGAGAATAATGGGAAGACCCAATATACCACTGTTATCAGATGATACTATTTTTGATCTTTTTAATGTTCCATATTTTTTTTCATCTACTAATGAGCTAATTTTAATACTCTTAATTGTCTTATTAGTTTTAATATCATTAATCCTATTTTTAAAAACTAAACTTGGTTTTGCCCTTAGAGCTACTGGTGATAACCCGGCAATGGTCAGAAGTATGGCTGTCAACACTAAAAATATTAAGATGATTGGATTAATAATTGCAAATAGTTTTGTGGCTTTATCGGGTGCTTTAATCTGTCAATATCAAGGTTTTGCAGACATCAGTATGGGAATCGGGACAATAATTGCGGGACTCGCCTCTGTAATAATTGGAGAAGTTATAATCGGTAGTGATAAACTATATTTTATAGTTCCCGGTATAATAATTGGTTCAATCTTATATAGAGCAAGTATTTCATTTGCTTTGATGAGCGGCTTTGCAGCTTCCGATTTAAAGTTATTAACAGCACTTATTGTAATTATTTTTCTAGCAACTCCAAAAATTAAATCTATAGTAGGAGGTAAATTAAATGTTAAAGTTGATTAATGTGAGTAAAACTTTTAATATAAATACTGTTAATGAAACAAAAGCTTTAAAAGATATTGATCTTGAAGTTAAAGACAATGATTTTATTACTATTGTTGGAGGAAACGGAGCAGGTAAATCTACTCTTTTAAATAGTATTGCTGGGGTATTTGACCTGACAGAAGGTAATATAATTCTTTCAAAAAAGAATATTACTGAGATGCCCGAATACAAAAGGGCAAAATTTATTGGTAGAGTATTTCAAGATCCACTAATGGGTACTTCTCCCGACATGACTATTGAAGAAAATTTATCCTTAGCTCTTAATAAAAATTCTAAATTAACATTAAAATGGGCACTTAATAAGAAAAAAAGGGAAATTATAAAAGAACACTTAGCTGAAATAGATCTTGGTTTGGAAAATAGACTAGATACTAAAGTTAAATTATTATCGGGTGGACAAAGGCAAGCACTAACTCTCTTAATGGCTACCATTATAGAGCCTGAATTACTGCTCTTAGATGAACATACTGCTGCCTTGGATCCAGCAACTGCAATAAAAATTAATGGTTTAACTCAAAAAATAATATCTAACCATGATATTACAACTTTAATGATTACTCATAATATGAAAGATGCATTGCGCTTTGGGAATAGAATGCTTATGATGAATCAAGGTAAAATTATTCTGGACATCAAAGATAAAACTAAAGAAAATATGACTATCGAACACCTTCTAAAAATATTCCAAAAGAAACATAAACAAGGTTTTTATAATGACAGAACCATCTTAAGTTTAGCTTAATTTGAACACTAAACTTTCATATGGCCTTAAATTCAGTTTGTTATTATTAGATATAACATTTTCATAATTTGATATTATCAAGTTATTTTCATTGAAATTCATTTCATCTGGTAATTCTAATGTTAAATCTTGTTCAAAGAAATTCAAAACTATTAAATATCTCTCATCTTTAAACTCTCTTATATATGATAAAACAGAATTATGTTTTTCTAACAACGGTTTATATCTACCATATATTAACCCTAAATTCTGTTTTCTTATATAAATCAATTTCTGATAATAATGATAAATTGAATTTGGATCTTTTAAAGCCTTTTCTACATTTATTTCCTTATAATTTGGGTTCATATTTATCCAAGGAGTACTTTCAGTAAAACCCGCATTTAAATCATCACTCCACTGCATAGGTGTACGCGCATTATCTCTGCTAACCCTATGAATATCTTTCATAACTTCACCTTTAGGCCTTCCTTTATTTGTTTCTATCCTGTAATAGTTTATCGTTTCAAGATCTCTATATTTACCAATATCATTAAAAGCTACATTTGTCATTCCTATTTCTTCACCCTGATAAATATAGGGCGTTCCTGGCATAGTAAACATCATGGTAGCCAGCATCTTGGCCGATACTTTCCTGTAATCCTGGTCATCTCCAAACCTAGAAACTATTCTTGGTTGGTCATGATTTCCTAGATATATAGAATTCCAACCTTCTCTATATAGACCCTGATTCCACTTTTTATATATATTTTTAATTTGTTGTAAATCTATTTCTCTTTTATTCCATTTATTGCTATCTTGACGATCAACCGACATCAATTCAAAATGAAAAACCATATCTAATAACTCTTTTCCATCTACTTTTGCAAATTTTTTGGCATTTTCCACCCCGAAATTTAAAGTTTCCCCTACAGTCATGATATCATAATCAAATAATACCTTCTCTCCCATTTCTTTAATATATTCATATAAGCGCGGTCCATTCAAAAAATATGGTTTCCCATCTCCATAATCATCATTGAGACTTTTTTCACCCTCTGGAAATCTCTGGTCTTTTGAAATCATATTGATTACATCCATCCTGAAACCATCAATCCCTTTATTCAACCACCATCTCATTATTTCATATATATTATTTCTTACCTCTTTATTTTCCCAATTTAAATCAGGTTGTTTTTGATCAAAAAGGTGTAAATAATATTCTCCAGTTTTTTGATCACAGGTCCAAGTAGACCCACCAAAAAAAGATCCCCAATTTGTGGGCGGCTTGTCCTCCCCTTTCCCTTTTTTCCATATATAATAATCTCGATAATCATTCTCCAAAGAAGCTCTGGATTTCTTAAACCATCCATGTTCGTCGGAAGTATGGTTTACAACCAGATCAAAGATCACCTTCATATTTTTTTTATGAATTTCTCTAATTAACTTTTCTACATCTTCTAAACTTCCAAATTCATTCATAATTGATTTATAATCACTGATATCATAACCATTATCAGCATTCGGGGACTTATAAATAGGGCACAGCCAGATAACATCCGTTCCTAAACTTTTAATATACTCTAATTTTTCTATAATACCCTGAATATCACCTATCCCATCCTGATTACTATCATTAAAACTTCTCGGATATATTTGGTATACAACAGATTCTTTCCACCACCTATGTTCAACCATAAATTTATCATCCTTTCTTTCCCTAATTTACTATACATTAATCCTTCCCGATTTCTTATAAATTATTTTATATCTTTACCCATTAATTGTAAAACACGATTTAAATTGTAAGCTATAAAAAGGTAATCATAGTTACATTATTTTTATAAAACAAAATATTTTTTTTTATTGCAGGAGTTTGAGTTTACACCGTGAAATATATAAATATAGTGAAATCGTTTTCAGAAATCGTTTTCATATTAAAGGAGAATTAATATGAATGTAACTATGAAAGATGTAGCAGAAAAAGCTAATGTTTCCTTATCAACAGTGTCGAGAGTTATTAACAACAGTAATCTAGTTAGCAAAGAAACTACATTAAGAGTTAGGAAAGCTATTGAGGAATTAGATTATCAAATTAATGAATCTGCCCGGGCTTTACGTACTAATATAAGTAAATTAATTGGTGTTATCGGAGCAGGTATGGATAATCCCTTTCTAATGAAGGTGCTTAAAAGCATTGAAACCGAAGCCATAAAAAAAAATTATAATATTATTTACGGTGATTCAGAGGGTGAACTTGAGCAAGAACTATATTATATAAATATGTTTAAACAAAAAAAGATTGATGGTTTAGTAATTATGACAGCTAAATTTGCTGATGATCTTATAGAAGCGGTTAAAAAAAGTAATATTCCAACCGTTTTTGCCTCAGGTCATTTAAAAAAAGCCAGTCTTCCTTCTGTTACTGTCAATAATATTAAAGCCGCCGAAAATGTAAGTGAATACCTTTTTGGTCTAGGAAAGTATTTCGGTATTATCCGCGGACCCTACCTTGACTCGGTAGCGAGTGAAGAAAGAATGCAGGGGGTAACAAATAAATATCATGAAAAAGACGTGGAATTAAAAAGTAGGTATATTGTTGAAGGTGATTTCACTTATAAAAGTGGTTACCATGCTGCAAAAATATTGATAAATAAAAATAATGACCTCTCTTCTATATTTGCTTTTAATGATCAAATGGCCATTGGCGCTATTAAATACTGTATAGATAATAATATTAAAGTTCCTGAAAATATTTCAATTATTGGGTTTGATGATATAGAATTAGCTAAATACGCAAATCCTTCCTTGAGTACTGTATGTCAATCAGGTACAAATTTGGGAATTGAAATTATGAGGATATTATTAAAAGAAATGAAAGGTAATAAAGTAAAACAAAATAAAGTTTTTATTCCACACAAATTAATTATTAGAGAAAGCAGTAAATAATATTTTTATAAGAAGGGGGTTGATACACTTAATTGTTATTAGGAAATGCAAATTAGTTTAGCATAATTTAAAACTAAATTTGCAGGTTTTTTTGGGGTTATAAAGAATATAAAAAATTAGAAACATCAAGAAAAGAAAGGGGTTATAAAAATGAAAGGTAAGATTTCTACTGGTTTAGTATTAGTTTTATTGGCAAGCCTACTACTCTTCTCTCTATCCGCTGCAGCTCAAGATGAACAAGATGATACAGTAACCATAATGGGAGTTTGGGGTGGCGGAGAACTCGACGCATTTAACAAGATGGTAGAACCTTTTGAACAAGCTTCAGGTATCGAGGTGCAGTATGAAGGAACCAGAGATCTACCTACACTTTTAACAACAAGATTAGAAGCAGGAAATCCCCCTGATATAGTTGCAGTATCTGGACCAGGTATGATGAAAGACTTAGCAGATGATGGAGATCTAGTAAATCTAGAAAATGTATATAATATGAAATATATTGAAGAAGATTATGATGAAAAATGGCTGGAACTAGCAACCTATAATGATGGTATGTATGCCATGTTTATCGCAGCTGATGTTAAAAGTCTAGTATGGTACAATCCTAATGTTTTCGAAGATAACGGTTATGAAACTCCTGAAACTTGGGAAGAACTGGACCAACTAGCACAACAAATGCAAAGTGACGGTATTACTCCTTGGTCAATAGGGCTAGAATCAGGAGCAGCTAGTGGATGGCCTGGAACTGACTGGATTGAAGATATCATGTTAAGAACTGCAGACCCTGAAACTTATGATAAATGGGTAGCACATGATATCTCATGGACAGATGAAAGAATTAAGAGGGCATTTGAAATATTTGGTAAATATGCTAGGGATCCAGAAATGACATATGGTGGACCTACATCAGTACTTTCCACAAATTTTGGTGATGCTACTGACCCACTATTTGCAGATCCTCCAAAAGCAGGATTACACCGACAAGCAAGCTTTATCACAAGTTTCATTAAAGATAATAATCCAGAATTAGATGCTGGCGAAGATTTTGACTTCTTCCCACTACCACCTATTGACGAAGAATATGGTATACCTGCACTCGGTGCAGCTGATATGCTCAGCATGTTAAATGATAATCAAGAAGCTAGACAATTTATGAAATATATTTCAACTCCTGGCGCTCAATCCATCTGGCTAAGTGAACTTGGTAAATTAGGTACTCACAATAGAATTAATCCGAATGTATATCCAGATGATATCACAAGAAAAATGGCTAAATTCTTAAATGAAGCAGACACATTTAGATTTGATGCTTCAGACTCGATGCCCGCTTCAATAGGTTCCGGAGCATTCTGGCAAGGAATCTTAGACTATGTAAGTGGGGAAGACCTAAATGATGTTTTAGAAGGTATCGAAGAAAATGCTGATGATGCCTATGGTTCCGGAGAAGAAACTAATTAAGTTTAGCCGGGAGGTTTAATACATGCTAGAAAGAAGTAAAAAGAAATGGGTGGCCCTCTTTGTAGGGCCAGCCTCTCTTATTGTTGGATTTATGCTTCTGTATCCATCAATTCACACCTTTATTTTAAGTTTTTTGGGGGCTGACTCAGAAAACTTTGTAGGGATCCGAAATTACATCTATGCTTTTACCAATGAAACAATGCTTATTTCTTTTAGAAATAATTTAATGTGGTTAATATTTATGACCTCATTTACGGTTGGTTTAGGCTTATTATTTGCAATACTTTCTGATCGAGTAAAATATGAAAAAATTGCTAAATCAATAATTTTTATGCCTATGGCTATTTCCTTTGTTGGAGCTGGTGTGGTCTGGAAATTTGTTTATACTTATCGCCCACCCGGTTCAGAACAAATTGGTTTATTAAATCAAATTTTAACTTCATTAGGGTTAGAACCTATTGGATGGATGATTCAAGGACCCTGGATTAATAATTTAGCTTTAATATTTGTTGGAATCTGGATGTGGACTGGATTTTGTATGGTTATCCTCTCTGCTTCTTATAAGGGAATACCTAGGGACCAAATCGAAGCAGCAAAAGTTGATGGAGCTAGTGAGTGGCAGGTATTCAGATTTGTAATCTTCCCCTATATGAAATCTACAATTGCTGTAGTTGCAACAACTATGGTAGTAAATGTACTTAAAATATTTGATATTGTATATGTAATGACTAATGGTAATTTTAGAACAGAAGTTATTGCTAATAGAATGTATAAAGAAATGTTCCAATATCGTAATTTTGGTCGGGCAAGTGCAATTGCAGTAGTATTATTTATATTAATCGTTCCAGTAATAATAGCAAATATTAAAAGAATGCGGGGGGAGCAAAATGAATGATAACAAATTAGCTAAAATTATTATAAATGTAGTTCTCTTATCAATAATGTTTATATGGATACTTCCAACACTCGGCCTACTAATCACCTCAGTACGGCCTGCGTCTGAAGTAAGTAATAGTGGATGGTGGACAGTTCTAAACAGCCCTTTGAAATTTACTCAGTTTACATTGGACAATTATCAAAAAGTTTTAAGTGTAAATAATATGGATATAGCATTTAGGAACAGTTTTATAATTGCTATAGTAAGTACAATTCTGCCCGTTGGAATAGCCTCTTTTGCAGCATTTGGTCTAGCTAAATTACGTTTTAGGGGCAGGATGGCTATATATGGTATAATTGTTGGTTTATTAGTAATTCCACTTCAAATGACTTTTATACCAATCTTAAGAATATTTAATACTCTTAATCTTAACGGTACATTTGTCGCTTTATGGATAGCACACACAGGCTATGGAATGCCTTTTGCAGTATTTATGTTATATAACTTCTTTTCTTCCCTTCCAGATGATCTCTTTGAAGCAGCCTATATTGATGGAGCTTCAATGTGGACCGTCTATTATAAGTTAGCTTTACCTCTTTCTGTACCTGCTTTGGCATCACTAATTATATTTCAGTTCTTATGGACCTGGAATGACTTACTAGTAGCTTTAATATATCTTGGCGGTACTCAAGATGTTGCTCCAGTTACTGTTAGATTGGCCAATATGGTTGGCTCGTATGGACAAAACTGGCATGTTTTAACTGCAGGTGCATTTATATCAATTGTAGTACCATTGATAATGTTCTTTTCTCTACAAAGATATTTCGTAAGGGGTATTTTAGCAGGCTCAGTTAAAGGCTAAAAAGGAGTATATTTATATGTTACCAGATAAAACCGATTTAATATTAAGAGATATTAAGAAAGAAATATATAAGAATATGTATGAATTAAATGAGTGGAAAATTCAAGAAATAAAGAAAAAAGATAAAAACAAATATGAAGTGATTAAGGAAGAAAAAACTTTTCTTACCGGTAATAGTAGCTTTTGGGATAATACCGGTAAGATTTTTTTCTTTCATTATAAAATACAACTTCCTGAGATACTTAATACTAATAATCTATATCTACATATAGATATTGATGGGGAATGCACTCTTTACATAAATGATGAAATATACAGAGGTCTAAACGAAAAAGATATAAGATTACCTAAAACTCCTGATAACTTTTACCACTTCAAAATTTTAGCTACATATGATGTCCACTTATATGCCCAACACCAAAGAATTTTTGACCACCCTTATCCACCTCATCTTTTCAGAAAAGCATTCTTGTTCAAGAAAAACAAAACCGTTGAAAATTTATATTTTTTATTATTAAATACGAAAAAAACTATAGAAATTCTTAACTCAAAAGATAAGAAAATAAAATTAAAGGATTTGTTGAATTCTACACTCAACTATATAGATTTTTATACCACTCAAGAACAGGAATTTATTAATTCCATAAACACTGCCTATAAACATTTAAAAAATAATCTACAAATGGTTGACCGAAAAAATCATGGTAAAGTGCATTTACTTGGACATTCTCATCTAGATTTGGCATTCAAATGGAGAATAACCGATACGATAAGAAAACTAGAAAGAACTATCAGTACAACCCTTAATTTAATGGATTCATTTGATAATTATTATTTTATTCAAACTCAGGCTATATTATATGACTATCTCAAAAAGTACTTTCCTGAATTGTTTGAAAAAACATTAAAAAAATATAAAGAAAATAAGTTTTTGGTAGAAGGTGCTTTCTGGGTAGAAGCAGATATCAATCTGCCTAATGGAGAGTCATTGATAAGACAGATTTTATATGGCAAAAAGTTTTATAAAAATAATTTTAATAAAAAATCTAATATCTGTTGGTTACCAGACTGTTTTGGCTTCAGTGCGATATTACCCCAAATATTAAAAAAATCAAACATTGACTATTTTGTTACAACAAAATTACACTGGAATGATACCAATATATTTCCTTATAATATATTCAAGTGGGAAGGTATTGACGGAAGTAAAATCTTTTCCTATCTACTTCCAGATACTTATGGAGGAAATCTTGAACCAAAAAAAATAAAAGAAGCTTGGGATAACAGAAAACAAAAGAATTTAACTGAAGTTTTATCTTTATATGGTTTTGGAGATGGGGGAGGAGGTAACAGCGAAGTACAACTAAATAATTATAAAGCTTTAAATAACTTAGCTTATCTCCCAGATATTAAAACTGGAGATATTTCAAACCATTTTTCTCAACTTTTCAGTAGAAATAAGCTGCCAATTTGGAAAGATGAATTATATTTAGAAAAACATCGAGGTACATATACCACACAAGCCAAACTAAAAAAATACAATAGATGTTTAGAATTTACATTACGAAATACAGAATTACTCAATTCATTGGCGAAAATTGATAACTATGAAAAAAAATATGATTTTGAAAAACTGTGGAAAATTTTATTGAAAAATCAGTTTCATGATATACTACCTGGCTCTTGTATACGTGATGTATATAAGGATGCAGTCCAAGATTATCAAGAATTAGAATCTATATTAAAAAATATAGAAAATGAAATTTTTGAACATTTCACCGAAAAAATTTCGTTGAATTCTAATGAAGTTCTCTTGTTTAATCCCAATTCTTTTACATGGAATAGTTTGATAAGTATAAAAAAGAATAATTTTGAAGAAGAATACACCTCAATAAAAATAAATAATAAGGTCTTTCCTTTGCAAGTAGGTCTGGATAAATTTTATTTTAAATTTCCTAATTTAAAACAATTAGATTTTAGTAAAATACAATTATTGAAAAATAAGACAGTAAAATATGAAAATAATCTTAAATCACATAAATATCAGTTAGAAAATAATTTGCTCAAAGTAAAGTTCTCTAATGAAGGGGAAATCGTGTCCATTATTGATAAAGAAAAACAGATAGAATATATCGAAAAAAATAAAACAGCAAATAAGTTGAAACTATATGATGATAAATCAACTTACTTTGATGCCTGGGATATTTCTATTTCAGAAGGGGACAAAAAAATAATTAATAACTTAGAAGAAATTAAAGTAAATAAAAAAGGGCAATATTTTCATTCAATAGTAATTAAAAGAAATTTTTATAGGTCTTTTATAAAACAGGAAATAAGACTATATGAAAACAAAAGAAAGATTGATTTCATAACAGAGATAGACTGGCAGGAAAGTCAGAAGTTATTAAAAACCTTCTTCCCTATTAATCTAAAAAATGGAACTGCTTTGTTTGATTTATCAATGGGATACATCAAAAGAGAAAATTATAAAAATACCTCCTGGGAAAAAGCTAAGACCGAAGTACCAGCCCATAAATGGATTAATATTAACAATAAAGATAAAAGTGTAAGCCTTCTAAATGACTGTAAATATGGACATGAAATAAAGGAGAATACTATGGCCCTTACTTTATTAAAAAGCGGAATCTATCCCGATCCTAAGGCAGATATAGGCGAGCATAACTTTACTTATTCCTTATTATTAAATCCCGGGGGATTAAATCTAGAAAATATAGAAAAAGAAGCAATGATGTTAAATAATAACCTTTTAAAATTTTATGGAACAAAACCAAAGAATACTACGAATCTTATCCATTATACACCCTTTCTCGAAATTGAAAATGACAACATATTTTTAGATTGTTTTAAGGCAGCGGTAAATAAAAAGGGCTATCTTTTAAGAGTTCATGAAAATTCGGGTAAAAATGGGAAATTATCAATATACTTCAATAGAAATATTAAAAAATTATATGAAACTAATTTATTAGAAAATAATATTAATGAATTAGAAATTAATAATAATCGATTAACCATTAATATTAATGGTTTTGAAATAAAGTCTTTTAGAATAATTATATAGCTCAAGTTAAAAAAGGCTCCCCAAAAAGGGAGCCTTTTTAATATATTAATTATTTATGCATTCTTTTTAATTTTATCATTGATACTGTATGTTTTTCTGTCTTTATATTCTTCCTGTTTCCCATCATTCCACTCTGATACTGGAGAAAGATACCCTACTATTCTTGAATATACTTCACATTTTTGTTTTTTGCTCATTATTTTCCCCCTTTTAATTTCTAATTTTTACTTTTACATTTTCTTGTTTTAAAATATCTTTAAATTCTTTTAACTCTTTTTCAGAAAACCTTCTCTTTTCTTCAAAATCAGGGCTATTAACTTGATCTGGACGAAAATTTTGCAGATAATAATTATCTATACCTGATATTCTCTTCGCTATTTTATCTATTATACTCTTTGTATGCATTTCTGGGACAACTGTAGTTCTTATTTCAGTATCAATATTTGAATTAATTAATAGATCTAAGCTTTTTTCTATGTTTTTTATTATTGACTTATTCAATTTAGTTCCACAAAACTTATCATATTCCTTTATTGGACCTTTAATATCCATAGCAATATAATCAACTAAATTTTCATTGCTTATTTTTTTTAATAAATTATGATTTGTTCCATTTGTATCTACCTTAATTAACAAACCATACTTTTTTATCTTTAATAAAAAATTATAGATAGACTCCTGTATCAAGGGTTCGCCACCTGTAATAACGACCGCATCTATCAATCCAGTCCTTTTATCCAAAAACTCCCATAAATTTTCTAACTCTAAATACTCATTTTTATTAACTTCAGGTATTAATTCTGGGTTATGACAATATGGGCAATTCATATTACAACCCTGAGTAAATAGAACCGTAGAAATGTTATCAGGATAATCTATTAAAGATGTTTTTTGTATACCTGAAATTTTAATATTATTCATCTTCATTCTGACTAGCCCTTTCTTCTGCTTCACATTTTGGACAATAATGATGCTCACCGGCTAGATAACCATGTACAGGACAAATACTAAATGTCGGAGTAATCGTGTAATATGGAAGCTTAAAATTAGCAGAAATTCTTTTAACAATTTTTTTGGTGCTCTCGATTCCATTCAATCTTTCCCCCAAAAATCCATGGAACACAGTATTATGAATAAACACAAATGTATTTTTACCGGCTAAATAATTATGGTGTTTTTCAGTTGTTAAATCATAAAACTGATTATCTTCAACATTTACCTTGTTGGCTTCTAATACCTTAACTACTGAAAATTGTTTATTATTCATCTGTGTAGACTCATCGGTATTATTATCAACTTCATTTAATCGATCTAATATATCTTCTAATTTTATTTTGAACTCTTTTTTACCAGCCCCTTTATTGTTTAAAACCCTATAAACCACTATACCTGCTTTACTGCATATTTCTAAAATATCATCCGCTAATTCTTCGTATTCAGTATGATATTCAGTATTTTTATCAGCAGAGCGCTCAATTTCTAACAATCCAGTTAAAAAGTTGTATATATTATTTTGAGTTATTTGTTCCTTTATTTTTTTGGGAACTTCATTATCATTAACCTTATCCTTTGCAGTTAAATTATACTGTGACAAAAATTCTTTAATAGATCTATCTGATAACGATAATTCATAAACCTTTTTACTACTTTTAAGCTTTCCAACAAATTCAATACTAGAGTTAAACTCATTATTAATTATTTCAGCAGCCCTGTTAATTCTTTCTAACTTTTTATCGATAATCTTGATATCATTTTCAAATACCTTTTCTGCACTTAAGAAATAACCTATCAGCCACATTAAATCTTTATCTAACTCTGAACCATTAACTGGATAAAGATTTGTATTATTTTGTAAAATATAATCACCAGTTTCAAGTTCATCAGCTCTTTTTTCTAGCACCTGATATTGACTCATATGAGTTGCAAAGGAACTGATCTCTTCACCACAGACCGGGCAATCATTTTCAACATGGTGTTTTACAACTACAAAGAATGGATGCCAGTCACTTGTGGTAATATCCAAACCCTTTTCAGCCTTTATCCTTATTTTGTCATTTTTACTTACATCGACCGACATTGCATCAGTTATTAAATCCCATTCAGCTTGATTATTATCTGTGTTATAACTGATTGCTTTTATTGGTTTTAATTGTTCTAAGTTTTCAACAATGTTTTCTATCTTTAATAAGCCTTTATCTGTAGCTATTTTATTCCCCTTTTCAATACAACCCCCTGTATATTCTGCTTGTAATTCATCTTGAAATTCCAGAGCATCAAAAATATCTCTTGTATAACCAACAGGCAGATGGGTCGAATTAGTATAGTATGGTTCTGCATTATTTTCCTTAATTCTATTTTCATTAGCAGCAATGATATCATCGCCAAATTTCTGTTTATCTATCCTTGCCAACCTATAAGAAGTTGATTCGGCTGGAGTAGCTTCTAAATTATATAAATTGTCTTTTTCCGTTTGGTATTCTTGCATTTTTAATTTCATGTTCTGCATAACCTCAAGTGTGAATTCATATGCTTTGCGGTCTGTAATATTTTCCCCCATGAAATTTATAAGAGATTCATTCATTCCATTTATCCCTATTGTATTAAAGTGATTTTTCCAGTATTCATCAAATCTTTTTTTAATATTTCTCAAATAAAACCTGGCATATGGATATAAACCCTGCTCAGTTAAATTTTCCAAGACAGCTCTTTTTATTTCTAAACTTTCTTTTGCCAAATCCATAAGTTGGTAGACTCTTTCCATATACTCTTCTTTGCTATTTGAAAGATATCCGATCCGCGGCATATTTAAAGTTACAACTCCAATTGAACCAGTCATTGGATTAGCACCAAATAAACCTCCACCCCGTTTCTTTAATTCTCTATTATCCAACCTCAGTCTGCAACAATTATGAGTTATATTCCCATCAGAATGAACAAAGTAGTGGTTTTTTTCTAATTCTATATCATAAAACTCTTGTTGGTAACTTAAATCTTCTTTTTCAATATTTTTAATTTCAGTTACAGCAAAATCAGAGTTTCTTAAAGATTCTATTTTTTCATTTGATAAATTCCGTCTATCAATAGTGGTTAAACTAACCATTTTATAATCATAAGATTGATATAAATTATTTCTATTTTCACCTTTAACATAATTTTGATTTAATAAAAACCCTGGTACCAAATTATGAAGTTTATCCTTGATAATTTTATCATTTTCTAACCCTCTACCTAAAATATTTTGAATCCTTATTACTTGAGAATTATCTCTATATCTCAAAGTTGTACTTACACCTATTAATTGCATTAGTAAATTCATTTCTTCAGCTAATTTTTCATCATTAATATGAATTTCTTTACCATCTTCATAACCATACCCATCAAAAAAACCTTCAATAAACTTAGTTATTGTATTAACATTTGCTGACCAAATCCAATTAGGTAATTTATTGTATTT
>JAWOEZ010000023.1:0-63291 GCA_046482435.1 Halanaerobiales bacterium | reverse complement strand
TACTTAACTTATCTTCTTTTAATTGATGTATTTTACTGTACATTTTCCATCCTTTCAATAGGGTTAGCCTCCCTTTCTGATATTATATTATGATAATTAATAATTATACCAGAAAGTGGCTATCTTTTGGAAATGAGTTCTCCATTTTTGTTGAACATTTATTCTCCATTTCAGTTTAACACTTACAAGATACAATATCTTTATAATCTTTATGGGTTTTGGGACGTATTGTAATATCTGTTCTGATTGATTTACTCATCGTAATTTCCTCCTTGAATTCCTGTTTGTTTTATAAAAGTTTTTCATTTTACAATTTAAACAATTTTGTATTAAGCTTTCAAATACTCATCCTATCAATAATTAGAACAAGGATTGCTCGTCTCTCTGTTGTATTTGAACTAATATCTTTAAACTATGGGATTTCTAAACTTACTCTTATAAAACTAAACTTTCATATAAATGTTAAAGGCTAATATAAGGAATCTCATTCATCCCATTAGATCAGATGACACTAAGACATTGTTATACGAATTATTACCTAAACACTTTTTATTTTTCAGAACCTATATTTCCTTTTTTATTAAATCTTTTTCTGTATTTATTAAGTGCCTTATTCAAAGCTACTTCTAAATCAACTTCAGTATTATTTGCTACACAAAGCAAAGAAAATAAAACATCTCCTAATTCATTAACCCATTTATCGGTCGGCTTAAATTTTGCTTTTCCATAATCAGAACTTTTTAAACTTTCTTTAGATAACTCTCCTAACTCGGACATAAGATCAAGCAATCTAATTTCTATTTTTCTTTCTAGTTCCTATTCTTTAACAAATTCAGATACTTCTCCTTGCAGTTCAGAAATTTCCATATGTGAAACCCCCAATGAATTTTCATTTTTATCAATATGATAAGTACTTATGTACAGTTATACTTTTGTTTAACTCTACTTAAGTAGCCTTAAGTTAGGATGTTTTTGTTATTATTAATTATATTAATACAAATTCTTTACCCAATCTACAAAATCTTCTTTTTTTGCCTTTTTTACAAGTTGGTTTAAGGTTACCTTATTTAAAAGAAACCTTATAATAGCTCCATAATATTTATAAGTAATTCTTTTCTCAGAATTTATAACTTCCCATATCTCTGATGTTTCCAGTTTATAATTTTTGAATTGATCAGCTGCAAATACTGCAAAACCTTCATAAAACCATATAGGCCCCATTAATTCTTCTTTCCCACCTAATATTCTCATATGAAGTTCATGTGCTAATTCATGTGTAATTAGTTTCTCGTAAGATTTAACTTCTTCACCTTCAGGATAAACTCTTAAATAGTTTTCAGGAGAAAGAATATATAAGTTCTTATTATTAATTACAGCTGAAATCTTCTCAGGAAAATCTTCTTTATTTAAATTGCTGATTTCAACTAATTTATTTATTAATTTTGATTGTTTATCATAAATGAAAACATTTTTTAAAAAGGGTTCTTTAATATAATCTTCCCAACCATATTTAACAGAAAATTCTTTTAGTCGTAATTGAGCTCTTTTAATTTTCTTTTCTAATTGTTCTTTTGTAATATTAATTATTCCGTTTATTGTTAACGGTATTTTATATACACCAAAAAACAATTCTTCCATTATATCACCCTTAAATATTATAATGATTTTGTCTAAAGTCTCTATTATCCTCACCTACCCCTTAAAAATTGTTAGGATTTTAGTATTCATATTACTTTCACCATTCATGTAAAAAAGTACTGTCCCGAAACGTAAGCTGATCTTTAATCCTTTTGGAAATGCCATGTTTTCAATCAATATCATTTTTAAAAAGAATTTATTATTTTATCTGACCAACTTTTCAGATTTTCATTATACTTTTTATTATAATCCTTTACTGCTTCATTATATCTTGGATATAAATAAGTTAAATCCGACATACAACCAAACAATACTTCTTTTCCTTTTATTTTTTCAATAACTACTGCAATTTTCCAACCGACTGTATACCATGAACCTTGGCCCCCATTGTTAACCATTAATTCATATCCCCTATTGTATAATTCCTTTTCGTTAGAAAACTTATCTTTTAAAATTTTTACAAAGAAATTCTCTATCAATTCAAAATCTTTATTAAACTTTTTAATATTAGAATCCCATTTCTCTTTTAAACCTTCATCAAATTTATTGGGATGAATATTTGCTCCTCCAGCTGCAGCTAACATTGCAAAACCTTCTCCAAATGCATTTGTCCATTCAATCATTTTTTGAGTCTGTTGTGATAAGTATTTATATTTTTCGGGACTGTATATATCATCAAACCCAATATGGTGTAATTCGTGTATTAGTTTATTTTCTAATTTAGCTCTAGACATGCCGGGTTCTAAATATATAAATAATACTAATTTATCATTTATTTCATGTACAAAACTATTATTTTGTGGTTTTATTACTGGGATTATTGTTGTATTTATTTTAGCTTTTTTAGGAAGATACTTTTTTGTTTTTGATAATAATTGCTCTAATTCAAGGTCTTTCAACAGTTTCAAAGTATTCATATAGTTTTCATAATTACTTAACTGTCTTTCATCAAGTAAGAATGATTTAAAATCTTTTTTACTTAATTCATTTCCCATATCCTTCTCTCTTTTTACTAACAGTTGATACCCTTCACTTGAAAATAAGTTATCCCAAACAGACTTGTTTATTGTTTTGTTTTTATTTTGTTTTGCTAAAATATATAATGCATTTTCTACTTGATCAAAAATGAATTTAATACTCAAGATATACCCCTCAATTCTATTGTTTAATAATATTGTTGGTATATACAACATTGCCATTGCAATAAAGGAAGCAACAATAACTCCTTACTTGCTAGCTGACAATGGCTATGTCCATATGTAAACTATATTTTAGACATAACATAAATACTAATTTAGACAAAATTGGTGTATTAATTATTCATTAATAATTCCACATTGGTATCTGTATTTTTCTTTAAAAAGTCTAAAATATTATTCTTTAGATTCTCATCAAGTTCTATTTTTTCAAAAGAATTTAGTGCTTTTTCAAATGAATAATCAGGAAAATCACTTCCCCAAAACAAACGTCCTTCAGGTATCTTCTTTAAAAACCATTTTAAATGCGGTAAATATGGGCTGTCTTCAAATATATTTTGAATAGCCGATGTATCAAAATACAAATTTTCTGGAGTATGATTAATCCAACTGCTTAATTGTTGAAATTGATGGCCACCACTATGAACCATAACTATTGGCAAATTGGTTTTGGTGGCTAGTTCTACTATTTCTAAAGGTATTCCTATATCAGATTTAACTACAGGATTTGAATGAATTTGAACTATCCAATTATTATTTTCAATATCCTTTTTTATTGGTTGTATATTTTTTATGATTTCACTATCTTTAAATACATTTGGATATATTTTTACCCCAACGATATTTGGGTTTTTTGAAAACTTTTCAATGTTCTTTTTATTTAACTCTAAATCATTACCTATCGGTAATAAACCTTTAAACCAATTAGGATATCTTTTTAATGTTTTATCTAATAAATTCAAAGGAACTCCTTGGGCTAAAATACCGCTAGAAATAGAATTGTTTTTCATTTTTTGAATCACACTTTCAACAAAGGTAAAAAAATTCTCTTCTGAATTACCATGCTTGTCTTTATCAAATATAATATGCATATGTGCATCAGTAATCATATCTTTCCCCCTAAGCAAAAATTCATATGTTCCTGTTGGCTAACCTCCCTGGACTTAGCAACTTCTGAGCTTACTCTGATTAAACAGATCTTTTCCTTGAAAATAATACAGTTAATATAAGTCTTCTCGGCAGCTTCTTACAACAACTTAGATGTCGCTAAAGTCGTATTAGACGAAGTACCTCAACTTTATTCTAATCTTTTCCACTTTGCATTACGACCTTTACCTAATAACTCAATTACTCCTTCTTCTTTTAACTTTTTAAAAACTCTATTAATTGTAGATTCTGAAACGTCCGGACATGTATTTCTAATATCTTCCTTCTCAAAAGTTCCTAATGTGCTTTTTATAGCTTGTTCAACCCTATAACTTTTATTGCCTCTTTTGTTTCTAACTAATCCTACTCTATCTTCAAATTCTTTATATGCGGCTAATATAGTACCTAAAAAATAATCTAACCAAATAAAAAGATTATGGTGGCCTTCATGCCAACCTACTGAAGATTTCTTTAATACTTCATAATAATTTGATTTGCTCTCTTCAATGATTTTTTCTAAACTTATATATCTCCCAACCTTATAATTATATTTATATAATAATAATAAAGTCAATAACCTTGCCATTCGTCCGTTTCCATCATTAAAAGGATGAATGCTCAAAAAGTCTAAAACAAAAGCTCCTATTAATATTAGTGGTTCAATATTCTCTTCTTTCATCGCTCGGTTTAAATAATCACATAATTCTTCCATAGCTCTTGGAGTTTCAGCTGCAGATAAAGGCCTAAATCTAACATATCTTTCACCATTAGGTAATATCTCTTCAATCACATTATCTTGATTTTTCCATTTCCCACCCTCAGCTGAAACAAACTTATATAAATTTTTATGAAATTGTAAAATTATACTTGTATTTATAGGGATAGCATCATAAGAAGTATGAATACTATTTAATACATCTCTATATCCTGCAATCTCACCTTCAGAACGATCATTAGGCATAGTATCATCTTTCATTATTTCTTTTAATCGCTTATCAGTAATAACAATCCCCTCAATACTATTAGAAGATTTGGTACTTTGAACAATCGCTGCTTCTTTTAACTTCTCTAATACCTGTGGTGCTTGGTCTAAATATAAGTTTTGTTTTCCCTTATATTCATTTATCTTACCAATTAGTTTGACTATATTCATAGGAATCGCTACAGTCTTAAGTTTCTCATCTCTAAATGACATCATAAATGTATTCACTCCTCTATAAACATATTCATTTGCTTTGTTTATGACTATGTTTATTATACCATAAATCTATTCATTTTACCATAAATATATTCATTCATCCATCTAATGAACATGTTTATAGAATCATATCTTGTAAAGTCCTTGCACTTGGCGACATCTGGGTTTACTTCCAATAAAATCAATCTTATTCGTAAATACCTGATGTAAGTCATTTCTAACATTCTAGTAAAACTCATATGTCGCTAAGCTAATTTTATACGACATGTGTCATTTTCAAAACATAATATTATGGAACATAATGTTTTAGAAAATAAATTTAAAATATGAGTTATCTAAAAATTAAGAGCTATTTTTATAATATACAAAAAACTATTTTTAGAAAACAAAACCCATAAGAACAGTCATAAACAAACCAAATAAAATACTATATAAAACCATTTCTAACTGGAATTTTATAAAATATTTTTTCATTAAATAATTCTTTTTAAAATAAACATAGCCCTCAATATTATCAATAAAAGGTGATGCAGCGGCTATATGTGTATAAACAAACATTAAACTACCAAAAAAAATAATACTTATCCCAAAAGAAAGGGCTGCTATAGAACTTAATAGTGGGAAAAGTACCATTGCCATTAATGCTCCTCTTAAAATTTGAGCAGGTATAAAATAAATAGAAACATACTTGCTTTCTTCTTCATCTGACATATCCCGTAAAAAATCACAATGCCTACTTTTACTTTCATAAATATCTTTACTAATAGATAAGGCTATGGCACCTGCTATTGTGTATGAAACCGAATGTGCCAAAATAAAAAACAAGATGAATTTAATATACTCCATTATATTCCCTCTTATCATTTTTTTATGAAAATTATATTAAAAACATAATATTAGGATGTCTAAAAACGTTTCTAGAATTTTCGACGTTACTTTCCAATAAAGTGATCGAACTTAAGCGTAACGAAAATCCTATTTTATACGACGTCCTAGACAATATTACCACCAGTCTTGCGGTATCTCTTCTAACATATGTTGAATAAAAGATTTATTCAACCATTTTCCTCTTATTAATACTCCCTCAATACTTTTGGTATTTTTTATATCTTTTAAAGGATTTTTGTTTAATAAAACAATATCTGTTTTCTTTCCAACTTCTATTGAAACTTGACCTGATGAAATTACATTTCTAATTCCAACTTTGTCTGGTACATGGCCAACTACTTCTATATTTTGTCTTTTAGCCTCTTCAATAATTGCATCATAAACTTCTTTGTTTAATTTTTCATATACCTTAATATAGTCATATCCCTTTTCTTTATATTCCCTCACAGTTTCTCTTGCTACTTTAGTATTTGATAAAACATCTGCGTGAGGATAAATAGGAGGATTACCATCTAGTAATGGAGTAGTAGTAATAATATTTGGACCTATAATTTCACCATTATTTATTTTCTTTTTATATATTAAATGTGTTTTGTGTCCTGCCATATTCCTTACAGTTGTAATTCCATTTGCTAAAAATAATTTTAAATCTGATTTGTTTCTAATATGCACATGCATATCTGATAACCCAGGCATTAAATACTTACCAGTAGCATCTATAACATATGCTTCTTTATTAATATTTAAATTTCCCTTACTAGTAATTTTTTGTATTATCTCATCTTTTATTATAACTGAACGATTTTTTAATATTCCTTTTTTATTCATAGGAATAATATTAACATTTTTAAATACTATTGTATTATTATTTATAATTTTACTTTCAGCAATAATACTAGCAGACCAAAAAATAAACAAACATATAACTATCAACATAATACCTTTTGGTCTTCTCACTTTCTTCAGCTCCTTTTAAACTAAGTATGTTGTATAAAGCGACCACAGGGAGTGAAAACTGAAACCTTGCTTTTATATGAAATTAGCCCATTTTTCACTCTTCAAGTGTATTGAAATTTGAGATTAATGTACTCACGGAATTTGAAAACCTAAAACTTAAAAACTTACCTATACTCTGAATTTCTTCAATATTAACCCCATTTTTATATAATTCAATAAATAATTGTTTTACTTTCTTATCATATAAGGGCTTTTCAATTTTATTTGGTATTTCATGTCCATATTTTATTTTATACATTTTTAAAATCTTTTCCCATATAAATTCAGCTTTTTTTCTATTCTTTTGAAACTCTTTTTGGCTCTCCTTCTGTTTTATTTCTTCTTTTCTAATTTTATTTATTGCTTCTTCTTTCCCCCGGCTAAATAAAATAATAGGATGTGTATTTAATACATTATCTTTTATTTCCCAAACATAACTATAAAAAAAGTCTCCAACAACATCTTCAAATAAAATAATATCTGTTATGTCATCAGCTGCTTTAATATTAAATGAAATATTTTTGTTTTCAACCCATTCTTCCAAATACTTATTTTCTTTTTCAATTAAACTTTTAATTACTAAATAAAGTTGTGAGGTTAACCATTCTAGAGTTATTTGTTCAAATGGTTCTTCATAAGTATAATGATACATGCCGTGTCCACTTACATAACTCGCATTACTTTCACCAGTATATTCTCTTTCAATAAAATCATTAAAGGTGGCATAATCATTTAAATCAAATTGTTCGTCAATATCTGTAATCATTCCTGAATTATCCCAAGGAGGATCAAGACTATGATCTATTTCATGTTTATTATTATTTAAGATTACATAAGCAAACCAATTAGCCACCAACTGAACGTAATTATTCAAATTGTTTTTACATCGATTTTCTAATTTCTTTTTTAAAATATCTTCTAAAAACATAATCATTCCTTTCTTTAAAGAGGATTTAAATAAGGACTAATTTCATATAAGATCCTCAGGATTCACGCTCGTGCTTGTTTCCGCAGGAACTGGCGTAAAACTTGCGTTTCCATATCTATAATTGGTTTGCCTGCAAACTTTATTACAGAAGTCATGACGACAATCCTATGTCATCTAACGTACGGTCAGCTTACTTTTTAAGCCTATTTATCCTTTCATTTAATATCTCTAATTCTTCTTTATCATCTATATCTGTATCAAAAGCCATTTCATAAATATTTTTTGCCTTTTTATAATCAGATGATAAATTTTTATTTATTCGAAATGGTCCATACATGTCACCCCAACCTATATATCCCCATACCCAATTTGGATATTTGCTTATTATATTTTTAAACTTTTTTTCTCCTTTTTGTAGCTTTTTTATTGCAAAATATGACTCGGCTTCTGCTATTAGCATATCCTTTATTCTTTTTTCCTCTGTTTCGGGTAATAGATTAAGAAAATCTTTTACAAATTTAATCCGCTTTTTAAAATATTCTTTATTTCTAATTCCAGCATTTGATAAATACATATCTAAATATTGATACCAATTGCTTAAATATTGGTCTCCTTTATTAATTTCATCCGCTTTTTTTAAAGAATTAATATTATCATCTTTAAAATGAGCTTTTAACTCGTTCCATGCTTTTAACCATATATCACAACAATCAAATAATTTGTCATCTGATGATAAATCATATCCTTTATTAATCATATTACTTATCTCTTCATCACACATTATCTTAGTTGGAATCCTTTCCCAAAGAACCCAGGCTGCCAACCAAATAAAATCTTCATCAAAACCAGTAGCACTAACATTATATTTATCAAACCAATATTCAGATAAATCTTGAGCGGAATAAAAATATTTAATTTCTTCCTTAAAAGAATCATAAGTAACATCAACACCAAAATATCTCAGTTTAAATATAATTTCTGCAATAGAATAGTTCTCAATCTCTTTTTTAAACCAATGAGCTTTTCTTTCCTTATTTTCAAAATTGAATTTATCTATACAACAATATTTAAATTTTTTACCACTACCACAAGGACAAGGATCATTTCTACCTGCACTCATTAATATTAAAACCCCTTTCATAGATGAAAATGCTGACCGTATTTCAAATAACGGCCCCAATATTCTTGACTTGCTCTTTATCATGCCTTTTGTAAAGAAATGCAAAAGTCATGACAGAGAAGATATCCGAAGCAGGCTGGTTTCCAGATGTAACGATAACACTGTATTATGTACCGTCTTCTCTCTTACTTAAAAAGTGGTTTTTTTCTTTTATTTTCTTCTTGCATATTATGTAATACAAATGTTATAATAATATTGAGGTGATTGATATGAAAACTATTAAAATCCGTAAAGTCGGTAATAGCTTCGGATTTACAATACCAAAAGAACTTATGGAAAAATATAATCTAAAAGAAGGAGAAGAATTACATGTCATTGAAAACAATGACGGATTTAAATTAACTCCTTATGACCCCGAATTCGAAAAATGGTCTAAGTCATTTAATAAAACAAATGAAAAATATAAAAATACTTTGAAAGAATTATCAAATTGAAAAATATAATCTTTCTTCCAAAAGAGATTATTTTATTTTTCCATAACCAACTAATCAAAACTTATGGTGGAACGTATGGAATTAGAGATAAAAAATTGCTTGATTCTGCACTTAAACTGCCTAAAACCACTTTCGAAGATAAATATTTGCATGATACACTAATTAAAATGGCTGCAGCTTATGGATTTCATCTGTGTAATAATCATCCCTTTGTAGATGGAAATAAAAGAATTGCTCTTGTAGCTATGGATGTTTTTCTGCAAAGAAATGGTATTGAAATAACTGCTTCAGAAAAAGAAACTTACAAAATAATGATTAAGCTTGCAGCAGAAAAATTAAATAAAAATCAACTAGTAAAATGGTTAGAGCATAATACCTCACCATTGACGGATTAAACTTCTGAAATATATTTTCAGGAGTTTTTTCCATTTAACTTCTACAGTAAAATATCAAATAACGTCTCGACGGTTCCCGACTTACTAGTGCCGCAAGGCCTTTCACAAAGTTTGCTTCCAAACACTCACCTAAGTAATTACAAACTTTATGACAGAGAGTATGTCTCGAAGATTAGTCACGGTTTTTTGCATAACGGGAATCCTTTATTATGTAAAGTAAGCTGGCCCACGTCTATCCCCAAAAAATGGCTGTTGGATCTTTATCTACTTCATTAACTAAATCCTGTAAATCATTACTAGGTTGAACTTCCTTATATTTATACCATTTCCCAGTATGTCTCCACCAATATAAAGCCCATTTATTATCTTCTGGTGTAAATCTAAATTGAGCAATTTTCTGTTTAATCCATTCTTTTGGATTTTTATAATACCTACGCTTTTCAATTAAGGTCACATAATTGCCTCTTATATTATAATCCAATTCAATTTGATCTTTAGCCCTATCTGGAATACGATCTTCACAAAATTTATCTAAAATTTTCTTAACTCTTTTCTTTTGTAATTCATCTAAAGCCATTATAATCCCCCTTCAATTATTAATTAGTACATATGATACAAGATTTGATTTATTAGCTGGTTCAAAACCATTTGCTTTATAAAATGATCTCGTTTTTTCAGTTTCATTAGTTAAAAGAACTTTCTGTCTAACATTTTTATATTCATCAAGAAGTGTTTCCAATAATTTTGAACCTATTCCCTGGCGTTGATATTCACTTAAGACCAAAATATCCTGAATATAGATTATTGTTTCTCCATCCCCAATAATTCGAATTAATCCAACTAATTTATTTTCATCCCACGCTGTTAGTATGTACAAGGAATTATTTAAAGCTCTCATTAGTTTTTTTATATTTTTCGTATAATTAGTCCATCCTACATTTTCATATAAATATAATATATCATCTTCTGTAAAAGAAGAATTCTGTTTATAAATAATTCCAGCCATAATAACACCTCCCTAAAATGCCTTACAGCTTATTTCACATGACAAATATCCTTCATTTCTTTTGGGTTAGTCTTTAATAAAACCTTATTGCTATATATTTTAAAAAGCTATATTTGAGAGATATATGCTTTACTAGCTTTTTCCTGTACCATTTAAAATTAGTTTTCCTCTTAGTTTATTTACCCTTTAATCTTGTTTATTTTTTAATACTCCCTTATCACCTTTATTAAATAATTGATTCAGTTTCTTTATCTTTTTTGTCTCAAGAAAATACCATCCCACTCTATGCTTTAGTGGTGATTATTGACAGTATCATTTTATCATTTACTAAGGATATACATTGCCACTTTCAATAATATACCAGTTCTTCCCTGACTTACCTAATACAAGATAAACTAACCAACCTTCCTGGGCTAAGGAACTTATTTCTTCAGTTACTTTTACAGGCCCAACATTTTTATTTTCCTCCATAAATGACTCCAACCAAAGTTTTCCTTTTCCAATTTTAGAAATTTGAAAATTATCTTCTTCATATTCCTCATATTCATAAAAACTGTTTCTTCTACCATTCTCAAAGAACAGATCAGCTAGTTCTTCCACTTTAGGTAAGTCATCTTTATTTTCATTTACCTCACTATATAATATATCAAATTTTTTATCATCTATATATGAATTTTCTTTTAACCACTTTATAAATTTCCTCAGGACAGTACCAGTGTTTTTCAATAATTCTTTACTGCTCATTACTTTTCTAATCATAAAATAAGTCATGAATTCATCTAGCTCACCCGGACCTATTTGTTCAATAGTAAACACTTCACAATATTGCTTATTTTTGCTATACATCATTTTTTCATATGTTTCATGATTTTCTTCATCTAAATATTGATAACCATATCCATTCAAATAATGTTCAAATAAAGTGATTACATCATCATATTTATTATAAGTACTTTTTGCTAATCTTTCTTTTTGTTCTTTTAAAAACTTTTCTAAAGTTTGTTTTAAGTTTTCCAATTTCTAAATACCCCCTCATATATTTTTTCTATTTAAAAAGGTAGTTCCAGGTCCCCATCATCTATATCATTATCTTCCTTTTTAATACCATAGGGCACTCCTCCTGAGGTATAACCCAAAATAAATTCAAATTGACTTTCCATATAGGATTGCGGTTTATCATCTCCGTCAAATATATCATCCTCTGACTCATCAGTCTCAAAATATCCTAAGGATTTTAATTCTTGGGAGGCAGCAAAAACATCTACTCCATATCTATCACAATAAGCTTTTTCTATATCAGTCTCCTCATAGTCAAAAATCCATTTTTCAGCATCCTCTAATCTCTCCTCCTCAGAGTAATTTTTTAGTTTTTCTTTTTTAGTCATTATTGTACTCTCCTTCAATATATTCTATATTATGTTCTTTACACCAATCCTTGGCGATCTCAATATATATTTCTTCTTGAAAATCATACCAATCGTCAGCAATACCGTACTTATGAATATTATTTTTAAACCTCCTAAAAGCCCCACTGCCCTTTATACAGTTATACATTAAATCTCTTAACTCTTTATCTTCTATAGAAAGACAAAACGCTTCCATTATTTTATAATCATCAATATCCAGTCGATCAGGCAATCTAATATAATCCATTGTTGACAAAATATCTTCTGCAAGTTTGATATTTTTTTGCTGCCATTCAGGAAAATCTTCTATATCATAATCACCTTCTGCAGATCTTAATTCATCATCCGTTATAAAGTAAACATTACCATCTTTTTTAGAATAAAAATAATTGCTTTCCATTGTTTGCAGTTCGATTGCCTCCATAACATCTTCTAATTTAACAGTTAGTTTTGTCATTTTAACCCTCCTTTATTAAGTTTCGTTTATTATAATTTTTCAGTTACTACTGCCAAAGTCCTAGAGTTAGGAGAATATTTTTTACCAGTTAAATCAGAATAAAAAGAATGATTTATAAAACCGAATTTATCCAGTACTTTAGTTATTGTTCCTTTATTATAGTAATGTTCATAGATCCTATATAAAGATATCTCGTCATCTTCATTTACAACAATAGTTTGATTTAAATAGGTATCTGCTTCTGGATAAAAATATGTCTCAGTTAAAGATAAATAGGGGTTCTCATCCCAAAAACCTTGTTTAACAGCATCCCAGCTTTTATCAAGTTCATGCTCTTCCCGTTTATTAGCAGTAAAAACATCAAATATAAATAGCCCACCGGGTTTTAAAGCATTATTAACTTTCTCCAGTAACTTATCACGTTCCTGATTAGTCAATGCCCCCAATTCACAATACATCATAATAACCGCATCATATTTTTTGACATAATCAAGTTCTAAAAAGTTCTGAACCTTATATTCAACATCCAACTCTTCACTTTCTTTTTGTGCCTTAGCATATTCTATTGACCTTTTAGATAGATCAACTCCTGTTACTGAATAACCCTTTTCTGCTAATCCCTGAGAATAAAAACCGGGTCCACAGCCTAAATCTAGTATTTTTTGATCTACCTCGGTTAATACCCTATTAACAAGCCAATCAATAGATTCTTCCATAAATTCATAAGACCGACTGGCAGCGTCAAATTCAGGATCAATATGAACCTCTAACATCTTTTTTGATATATGAGGATCATCCCAGAATTTTTGATCACTTCTTTCAAATAATTTTGGTTTTTTAGATAAATTAATTATTGTTTTTATATCCATAGTTTTTCTCCCTTATTAAAGAAATTTTTTAAAAATATCTTAACTTTTGATTTGGGTTATAACTTTTTCATTCTACTTGAATCTTACTCAATTTTTCTGAACAGAATGAATTTTAACATGTGTAATATTTTTAATTTTTTACTCATATTTATATTATATACGTAATCTTTTCACATTTTCACTATGAATTATTAAATTTGTCTCACAAAACCAATCTATTAACAAATATCTCTTTCTCATCTTTAAAACCCAATTTTAATAAAGCATTTTCCATTGGAAAATTTGATCGATCTATATCAGCAATGATATTAAATATATTTCTATTAAATAAGTTTTTTATTCCTTTATCTAATAAATCTATGACATAACCGTGGCCTCTTTTCTCTGGAACTACTCCTATATAATTTATAGTTCCTAACTCTTTATTTAATTTTTGAGGTACAACTAATCCAACTATTTCTTTATTTTTATAGCCAACGAACCAATTTGGGGGTGAAAAATCAATATCTTTTAAATTATTTAAATGATTTTTAGCATCTTTTTGCTCTCCTAAATTTGAAACAGACAATTCATCTTCTTTATCTAATGTACCTCTCGTAACTTTCTTAATAACTTCAATGAATAAATCTTTGCCAACTTCTTTTAAAGATTTATAGTTTAATCTATTTTTAGCTATACTTTCATATGTTTTCTTTGATAGTTTGTATCTCTTTTTTGCCTGAATTTGCTTCATTCCAGCAAGCTTAAAAATTTGTTTAAGTGTATCTACTGGTTTGTCTTCCTCGGTATGTATTTGATAATTAACGTACTTAGCTCCTTGCTTTTTCATTTTCTGCAAACTTTCCGTTAATATTTTTTCTCCTATTGTCAGAAGATCTTCTCTTTCCCAGGGTAACAATAATCCAAAAATACGTACTTCTCTTTTATTATCGGGGGAAGCCCAATATCCAATCCTGCCGATAATTTTTTCTTCTTCTAAAACAAAACACCAAGCGGGTTTAGAAAATCCGTCTTTCCACAAAGATTCTACAGTTCTTTTTAAATCAGGATTATCATTTGCTGATAATATAAATTTATTCAAATCTTTTTCTTGAATATTATATACTTCCATCTAAGTTCCCCCCTTTTGATCAAATTAAATAAATATATTTTATTTTCCACCTGAAATTTTAAATCTTTCTTTTCTTATATAACCCCTCAATTATTTATTTAATACTACTATATATATTTAATTAAAATATCTATTTTCCCTTCTTTAAAACAAAAAACCTCTTATAACTATTTTAATAGTCATAAGAGGTAGTATTTCTTATATATATAATTTTCAATATTCTTCTTCTAAAAGTGAGTACATATATTCATTGACAAAACCATCTTTCCAATAATTATAATCCCTTAATAGACCTTCTTTTGTAAAATTCATTTTCTCTAATAATTTACAACTTGATATATTTCCTTCTGTAACCATAGCTTCAATTCTGTGAACATCAAGAACTTCAAATCCATGTTTTAGTAGTACTTCTAATGCTTCAGCCATATAACCTTGACCCCAGTATTTCTTTGAAAGGTCATAGCCTATTTCACTTCTATTAGCTCTATTTCTTATCCAGCTGTTAAACCCACAGGTTCCCATAAACTCTTTATTTTCTTTATTCAATATAGCCCAACGATAACAAGTTCTGTCATCTTCTTTTTCTAGATAATAATCAATTATTTCTTCCGCTTCTTTTACGTTTTCCATAGTATCTATATCCATATATTTTGTTACTTCTGGGTCAGATAGGTGTTTAAAGAGAGCTTCTGTATATTCTCTTGAAATCGGTTTTAATATCAACCTCTCTGTACTTAACTCTTTTAGTATTTCAGATGTCTTTTTCATTTCACACCTCTCATCTATTCTTTGATAAATTTAGCTACTTCGGGATCTAATGATAATTTCCAGGATCCTTTAACACCAGAATAAAGTGCTCCAACTTCCAGATGAAGCATTGCTATCCCACAATCGAGTTTTCTTGATCCTTTCTCGTCATCAGATTTAGCAAGATAGACAACTATCCCATCATCTTCGACCCTGAACCTCCAAGGTTGTCTATTGATAGCAGAAGGGGCTAATCTGGCTGTTTCTAAAGCTGTTTTTACCCCGTCCGGCCAATTGTCATCTACACCATTTTCACATAGTTTTTCTAATGGTTTTCTTTTTTCACTAGAAACAATAGTCTTAACTAATTTTTCAGAAAGCTTTGTTTTATCTTTGGCATATCCTAGGGCTATAACTGATTTTATTAATTCATTATCTTTTATTTCTACTTGTTCGGAAACATTTTTCTTTTTATATGTCCCAGTTACCCAACAGGTAGATACTCCCATGGAAACTGCCTCTAGAACTGCACCTTCACCCATATAGCCTGACTTTTCGTTCTTATATGGTGTGTTCTTTTCAGCCAAGATTACCAGATAGGATTGAGCTCCTTCTATTTTACCGTAAGAGCCTACAAAACCTTTAGCAACTTCCTGAAAACCATCTCTCACATATTCGATTCTTATGCCTTTATATTTTCCACTCCATTCATCTAAAAATTCGGTGAACTTTTTTTCATCTTCATCTTTTAATGAGGCAGATAAAAAGCTTCTTACCGAACTTCTTTTTCTAACAGCTTCAAACCATTTTTCAGCAGGTATTTCCATTAATTATTCCTCCTCTAATTTGCTTGTTTTATTCTTAACTTAGTTCTATTTTATTTATTCATCTAATCTAAGTTGAAAAAGATCTACATCTATAAATTTATCAAATTTATATCCTACTTTATGTAACGTTCCCACCTTTTCGAATCCATATTTTTCATGTAAAATAATGCTTACCTCATTGCCTTCTGTAATTAATGCTATGATATTTTTGAATTCTTTTTCTTTAGCTTTTTGAATAAGTTCCTCTAAGAGCTTTTTACCGATTCCTTTATTACGGTATTTATTATCCACATAAACTGAATTCTCTACTGTATATCTATAGCCTTCCTTTTCAGACCATTTTGATAAAGAAGCCCAGCCTAATACTTCTTCCTTATTTTCAGCCACTATAATAGGATAACCTTCCTCTTTATGTTTTTGATACCACTTAGTTTGTTCTGCAAGAGATAGAGGTTCTGTATCAAAAGTAACGGTTAGATTTTTAACAGCCTTATTATAGATTTTATTTATTTTTTCTATATCTTTTTCTTCAGCATCTCTTATAACCATAATTATCACCTGTTATTATATGACATCTTATTTATTTATTTCTTTATTTTCTCGAATAACCCTTTTTAATTTAATCTTTATTATACTTAAACCTATTATTACCTACTATTATTTCACTTTTCAAATCTTCATCATCGAATTTCTTTCTAACTTCTATCATGTTTAAAACATCATAACCCTGTTTTTTTAAGAAGTTTATCATCCGATCATTGTTGGGATGAACCCAATTATATAAATTCACATAACCCAATTTATTAACTACCTCTTCAGCTTTTTGAAATAATTTGGATCCTATTCCCTGATTTCTGTAAGTTTCTTTAACATAAAAGTGTTCTAGCCATACTGTGTCATCATCATATTTAAGGATAAAATATCCTGCAAACTGTTCATCCTCTCGGGCTGCATAGATAGGGTAACCTTTATCAAGATAATATTCAATCTCTTCCAATCCATCTTCCACTGTCATATTATCTTCTCTATCCTTAAGACTCGCCAGATAGGTTCTGAATTTAATCAACATCTTTGCTACTTCTTTTTTGTTAAGATTATTTTCATCTACTTTTTCAATTTTCAAAATTTTCACCTCAAAAAAATTTAGAGAAGTTTTTAATACCATACTTCTTTATTATCTCTCACAAACTTTTCAAAACTAATCGGCTCCCGGTCTAAAAGTTGTTTTAATTTATCTGTCTTTTTAGCAGCCAAACCAAATTTAGTAACCGAATAGAGTCCGATCATAACTATGATATGTAATACAGAATAACCTTCGCTTCTTTTTCGCTTATAGAATTGAAAAATGGACGGATTCTTATATTCTATCTTCTCATCTAATATATCACTCATAATTTCTGCTATTTGATTATAATCTAAGTTATCAGGACCTGTTAGTTCATAACCTTTTTCTAGATGGTTCTCCTCTAATATTACTTTTTTAGCTACTTCTGCAATATCCCTTACATCAATAAAGTTTGTTTTACCCTGACCAGCTGGAATAAATATTTCATTGTCTTCTTTGATTTCTTTTAAATGTGTGGTCGATAAATTCTGCATAAAAAAACTAGGTCTTAAAAAAGTATGGGGTAAATCTAGATTTTCAATATATCTTTCTATTCTATAGTGGGGTACTAAAATATTTTTATCCCCGCCCTGGAGTGATAAAAAGACAACTTGCTTTATATTAGCTTCTTTCATTTTAAGCAAAAAAGGATGAATATACTTCTTTACTTTTGAAATTGCCGGCGGTCTCATCAAAAATACAGTATCAATATCTTGGAGCGCTTTTGTATAGGTGCTTTCATCTTTAAGATCTAGCTTTACATAATTTATTTTATCATCATCAATAATCTCTTTGGCTTTAGATATATCTCGTCCGGCTGCATAGATATTTATATTGTCTATCGCTTTTAATTTTTTAAATAATTCATATCCCACATTACCGGTTGCTCCGGTAATTAAAACATTCTTAGCTTCCATTTACTTTCTCCTCACATAAAAATTTATCAATTAGTAGCATCCTCTACAGTCCACATACTCCAGGTTCCGATCTCTTTAAACCCGATCCTTTTATATATTTTACCGGCAGCTGGATTATCATAAAAAAGACACAGCTCTTTTCCTTCCTCTAAAACCTCTTTACATAATTTGGACATCACAGCTGAAGCTAATCCTTTTTCCCGATGTTCTGGGTCTGTAGCTACACCAACTATCATCGCAGAAAAACTGTTCTCGGCTGTGGTTTCTGCACAGCTAATAACCTTATCTTTATCTTTATTATAGATGTGGTAGCCTCGCCCCGTATTATTTTTATACTTCTTTTCTTTTCTTTCTATTGTATCAAGACTATTGAATTCATCAATTTTTTGGTATAAATCCCAGATTAATTTAACATCTTCTAATTTAGTTTTATGTATTTTATCTAGGAGTTCTCCTTGATAGAGTTCGCCAGCTTTATCTAGTTTAGCAAAATAGGTGTCCCTCTTTTTTGCTATATCAAGATAGGAATCTAATTTTTCAACACAACATTTTTTACCTGTCACCATTTTAGGGTCGTTATTTTTAATAACCTCTGCTATTGCTTTAGCATCATATTGCCCACGGGAATAAATAATATTATTATCAAAATACCTTAAAAGAACTGCTTTAAAATCTCCCGCCTTATCAAACTCTCCCCACATTTCCTGGAATTCTTCATTATTAAAACCATAATTTTCAATATCTCCAATCATAAATAGATTGAGAGCGGGTTCCTTAGTTAAATACTCCATTATCTTTTTTTCATCTTTTTTATTCAGTTTTCTGATCATTGTTATGCCTCCACAATATTTAATTAAAGAACTCGAGTAAGGCTTCTATCATATTTTGGCGCCAACAGTAGTATTCATGGCCTCCCTTAAAAATATTAAAATAAAAGTTATCTGACTTTTCTTTGAGCGTTTCCTTCATCCTTTTGTTAACTCCTATTAGACTCATAAACCAACTAGGTACAAATTGATCTTCTAGGACTCCAACATCTAAATAGATGTTTTTAGCCTGAAAATCACTATTTCCTATTTCTTCAAAAATATAGTCCGGTTCTCTACTATATTGATAATTCCAAATAAAAGTTCCGGAATGACTAATTATATTTTTAAATAAATCAGAACTCACAGCAGTATATAAGGCGTTAAGACCTCCCAGACTTTTGCCACAAATTACATTTTGGGTTGGATCTAGTTTAATACCATGTTTTTGGAAAACTTGTTCCATGATTTCCTTGGTCAGAAAGTTTTTAAAGTTACTATTAGCCGCAAGTTCACTGGTTCGTTCTTTGTTTTCAATGAACAGAAATAATAGGTTGGGTATCAATTTTTCCTTCCTTAAATTATGTAATACTTGTAATAATTCTTGGTCATTAATATAAGTATAACCATCAGTACAGAGAAAGACACCATCATAATTAGAATCCTCTTCGCTTTCTAACAACCAGTACTTTCTTTTTTCTTCTAGTACTGAACTATCTAGGTAATGCTCTGTCACCGGCAATTTCTCTTTTGATTCCTGTTGAAAGTATTGATCTACTGCCTTATTTTTAACCATCTTACAGACTGCTAAGTTTAAAACCTGATCTTGAGATTGATGGACAGTAAATTCTTTTTCATTAAAGGGATCTTTTATAATATTCCCCATCATATCAAAATCTTTTTTATCTGTTTTAAAATCTTTTACAAAACCATAGGTGAAATTAATAGGTTGATCTAATTGATATGTTTTATACCAATAACTACTATTTTCTATTAATTCTAACTTTTGTTTGTTTAAATTGAAACCGGGATAAGAACCTACCACAGCAACATTCTGTAGATCTTGACCTTTAAATAAAAAAGTCAAAAGATAAGTGCCTTCTTTCTTTTCTATTAAGGGTAAACCTTTATCTTTAATTGTTTCGATTGTATCAACTATATTTGTTTCATTATTATTTTCAATTTCTTTTTCCAATTCTTTAATTAATTCAGATTCCATATTTATCAACCTCTATTATCATTATTTCTGTTTTTTAAAAGACAAAATTTTTTAGTTACAGCCACTCATGTTCACTCTCATTATATGGTCTTTCTTTATTTTCTTTATTGTGCTCTCTTAAAATATCTCTCATAACTTTTGGATTATCCTTCATTTTATTTATTTTATCTATATCCAGATTTTGAGCAAAGGGACAACTGGAAATACAGATTCCACAGTCCGTGCCTGACATCTGCCAAACTTTGAAACATTTTTGAACATCAGTCTTCCAGCGTTCTTCTCCATTTAATTGACCGGGGGCTTCTTTGTCAATTGCACCTGAAGGACAGTTTTCAGCACACTTATTACATATCTTACAGAACTCTTTCATCCCAAAGTTTTCTCGACGATCTGTATTTAATTCTAAATCAGTGGTTACTACTCCCAATCTTACCCGAGGGCCATATTCTTTAGTTATTAATATTCCCATTCGTCCAATTTCACCCAAACCAGCCGCTTCGGCTGTAAAGGGGGCTGTAAGGAGGTAATTACCATCCATATGGTTACGTGCATCATAACCTAATTCTCTGAGGTAATAGCTTAATATCATGCCTATCATACCTGCTTTAACATATCCCCGGGAAGTTTCTAGACTTTGTCCTAATTTGGGAGCTCTATTTACCATATCTTTTTCAAGTTCTACTGCAAATACGATCCCATACTGATGTGTGTTTTCTACTTTTTCTCCGTGGTGTTCTTTTTCACGTCCGCGGTGGGTATAGTAAAATACATCTTTCATCTCTGTTATACCTATTAGGTCAGCTCCATAATATTTGGCGATATGTTTTAACTTACTGCTTATAGTATCTTTATCAACCTCAAATTTTTCTTTGCTTGATTCTCCTTCGGCATTTTGCTTTAAATCACCAAGAAATCTATAGGTCCCATTTACCAAACCAGAATTAAGGGGATCAAAAGAAAAAGCTTCCTCAACCATAAAGCCCGGCAAGGACCTCAAAAAATCATCCATCTCCTTTTTTTCGGGGTTTCTTTTATAATATTCTTCATATATTTTTGTGCCCGCTTCATAGTTGCTCCGGGCAAACATGATATCTCTTTCATCAAATCTCATATTATCAACCCTTTTTGTT
The DNA here is from genome assembly GCA_046482435.1 of Halanaerobiales bacterium. Taxonomy (GTDB): domain Bacteria; phylum Bacillota; class Halanaerobiia; order Halanaerobiales; family M55B127; genus M55B127. The sequence continues at coordinate 41,911 of JAWOEZ010000023.1, read as the reverse complement.
ATTATTCTTCAATTTTAAAATCAACATAATCAAGTTCTGTTTCTACATACCTAGCAAGAGAATAGATTACATCAGATAACCTGTTTACGTATTTTAGAAGTACTTCTCTAATTTCTTCTTGGCGTGCAAGTGTAATGATCCTTCTTTCAGCCCTTCTACAGATTGTACGAGCAATATGGAGAGCAGCTGAACATCTGTTACTACCCGGGATAATAAACTTAGAAAGCTGTTCTTTATTCATCTTCTCCAAAAGGTTGTCGATTATTTCTTCTAATCCTTCTATCTTTTTTTGTTCAATTTTTTCCGGGAAATCATTACCATCCGGAGTTGCTAATTCACCAGCCACATCAAATAATTCTCTTTGTATTCTTTTTATTATTTCTACTATCTTTTCATCATCAATTAAACTTCTGGCCATCCCTAAATAGGAGTTTAATTCATCTAAGGTTCCGTAACTTTCCACTCGGGCAGAATCCTTTGGCACTCTTGAATTATCAAAAAGACTTGTATTACCTTGATCTCCGCTCCTTGTATAAATTTTCATTTTGGCCCCCTTCTAGTTCTTAATCCCAAACACTCTTCAGCTTATTGATTTCTATATCATGTAACTTACCTTTTTCACTGTTAGTTTCTACTGATAAAATTGTATTTTCAATATGATCGGGAAATATTAAATCACTGAAGACTATTTCACCATCATTTATGAATATCTCTAAAGTAGAACGGTCAACTATAAATTGGACCTCAATTTTATCGCATGCTTCATAAATCTGGGCACCGTGAGTATCATTAAATACTTTTCCAATTTTGGGTTCAATACTAAATGATCTTCTTAAAACAATTTCCTGGTTCTTTTTATCAATAAAAAGACTAATCCTTAAGTTACTTCCCCTAATTAAATTTATATCCATTTTCTCTCTGGGAGCAAGTTCTGCTACAAATTTAACTTCAAAGGGATCAAAGTTTATCTTATAATCGAAGTCATCTTTGAGATCATATTCAGCAACAGAATAATCGTATTCTCTTAAGGTATTTAATTCACTGATCGGTTTCTGCTTTAGATAGTATTCTTTATTGTACTCTGCTAAAGTGATCTCGCGGGGGATAGAAAGTACTCCCCGCCAGTCATTAGTGGGCAGGGTATCCGAATAGGCTAGGTTATTCATCCAGGCAATCCAAACCTCCCTGTCCTGGCTTGTAGGTAAGTTAGCCCAGGACTGTACCGCATAAAAATCCTGGCCGTAGTCAACCCAAAAGGTCTTTTGGTCAGGATTCAAGTTCTTAAATTTATAGCCGTTAAACTCACCGACAAAATACTGGCTGCCAGAACCTCCGGCCAAACTGTTATCCTGTACACCGGTCTGGAGCAGCCATCTTTTTTCTCCTTCTTTGTTTTCAACAGGTAATTTTATTAAGTCCGGACATTCCCAGACCCCTTCAAATTGAAAGGCATTACATGAAAAATCGCTGGTAAATTCCCAGTTTTTTAAGTCAGCAGATCTATAGAAATTAACTTTTTTTCCATTAGTAACAAGCATTATCCAGCTTTCTGTTTCCTCATGCCAGAATACCTTGGGGTCCCGAAAATCTTTCCACCTCTTATTTTCAATCACTGGATTATCTTTATACTTAATCCAGGTTCTCCCTTTATCCTTACTATAGGCTATACATTGCTGTTGAAGATAGAAACCTTTGGTTTTCTGGGGTAAAGCGGAAGTATAAATAGCTACTAAACCTTCTCCCCCCTTGAAAAAACCGCTCGTATCGTTGTAGTCCACAACTGCACTCCCAGTAAAGATTAAACCATATTGATCTGGTTTTAAAGCAGTATCTAAATGTTCCCAGTTTAATAGATCTTTACTCACCGCATGGCCCCAGTGGATATTGCCCCATATACTGGCCGTAGGATTGTGTTGATAAAATAAATGATATTCACCTTTATAGTAGACAAGTCCATTCGGATCATTCATCCAGTTTTTAGGAGGAGAAAAATGAATCTGGGGTCTTAGCTTTTGAGAATAGTCCACCTCTTGAGGCATCTATAAAAACCCCCTTTAATCTTTTATATAATAATAATCGGGAAAGCCCATCTATTATTAATAGTCTTTACCTTTTAGTCTTCTTCTAAAAGCTCTTTCTATATCCTGTTTAGCAGTTTCTTCAGCTATATCACGGCGCTTATCACGTACATTTTTACCTTTTGCCAATGCTAGTTCTACTTTGGCCAAATTGTTTCTAAGGTAAATGCTAAGTGGTACAAGGGTATAACCTTTCTGCTTGGTATAACCAATTAGCTTTCTGATCTCATTTTTGTGTAAGAGAAGTTTTCTTTTACGTTCTGGATCATGGTTGTATCGATTGCCTTCCTTGTAAGGGCTTATATGCATATTATATAGAAATACTTCACCATTTTCTACCATGGCAAAGCTGTCTTTTAGATGTACATTACGGGCTCTAATTGATTTTATCTCAGTACCCTGAAGGATAATCCCAGCCTCATAAGTTTCTTCAATATTATAATCGTGTTTTGCCTTTTTATTCCTTGCTATAACCTTAAGATCATCACTCATATCTTAACACTCCTTAAATCATTCAGCCAGAACAAAGTCGATCTCTCTTTCTTCTGGATTAACCTTTATTAATTCAACCTCTACTTTATCTCCAAGAGTAAATCTACGATTGGTTCTTTCTCCTACTAAAGCATGTATATCCTGTCTGATGTGATAGTAATCATCTTTTAAATCTTCGACGTGAACTAAACCCTCAACTGTATTTTCTAGTTCCACAAAAAAACCAAAATTTGTAATACCACTGATAATACCGGTAAATTCTTCTCCGAGTTTATCTTGCATGTATTCGATCTTTTTAAGAGCTACTGAATCTCGTTCTGCTTCCATTGCCCTTCTCTCCTGTAAGGAACTATGGTCTGCAATACTTGCAATCTCTTCTTCTAGATATTCTCTTCTGTTTTCACTTAACTTGCCTTTCTTTATTACTTCCTTGATAATTCTGTGAATCATTAGATCAGGATATCTCCTGATCGGGGAAGTAAAATGGCAGTAATGTTCTATTCCTAAACCATAATGGCCAATATTATGACGGCTGTAAATCGCTTTTTTCATAGTACGTAGTAGTACTGTATTAATTAAATGTTCTTCTGGTTCTCCCGCAACCTGATTAAGGATATCCTGGAGGGCACTGGAATGTACTTCATTTTCAATACCTTTGACATGATACCCAAAGTTATGGATAAACTCATTAAATTCTTTTAATCGTTCTTCATCAGGCTGTTCATGGATTCTATAGATAAAAGGTTCTTCTCGCCAGTACATATCTTCAGCCACAATGTTGTTTGCCATAATCATAAACTCTTCTATCAATTGTTCACCTACACCGTGTTTTTCTTCCTGGATATCGACCGGTTTACCTTTACTATCCAGAATAACTTTAACTTCCTGTCTTTCAAAATTAATACTACCTTCGTTAAAGCGTCTGGTTCGAAGTTTATCCCGCAATTTATTCATTAATTCTAATTCCTCGCTAAAATCACCGTACAATTCTCTTAGCTCGCGGTTCTCATGGGCCAGTATTCCGTTGACCTCATTATATGTCATCCTGTGATTTGATCTTATGACTGACTCCATTATTTCATAGTCTTCCAGGGAAAGAGGCTTTAAGTTAAAGTCCATGAATACTGTCATTGCTAGTCGGTCTTGATTAGGCCTTAAACTACATAAATTATTAGAAAGTTGCTGGGGAAGCATCGGTATTACACGATCTACTAGATAGATACTGGTCCCCCGGTGAAGTGCTTCCTGATCTAAGTTGCTGTCTTCCTGTACATAATATGTTACATCAGCTATATGGACACCCAACCTTACCTTGTTATCCGAAAGTTTTTCAATCGAAACTGCGTCATCAAAATCCTTGGCGTCCTCACCATCAATTGTTACCATCGGTAAGTCTCTTAAATCTTTTCTCCTTTTAATTTCTTCTCCCGGTATTTCTTCACTAATTCTAACCACTTCATTTTTAACAGGTCCCGGGAAGTCGCCCGGTAGTTCCAACTGTCTAATTATGGCTTCTATATCGACACCTTTTTCATCCTGATAACCCAGAATTTCTATTATTTTACCCTCCGGGTTTCTATTCTTTTTCGGCCATTCAGTTATTTGGGCTACAACCTTCTGATTGTTTTTAGCATCCTTGATAGCACTCCCCGGCACAAATATATCGAAGTTGATCCTCTTATTATCCGGTACTACAAATCCATAATTTTTAACTTTTTCGAATTTGCCAACAATCTGGTTGTTAACCCTTTCGATGATATCTACAACTTCACCTTCTGCTTTTTTCCCGCGGCCACCGGGGACTTTTTTAACAAAAACCTTATCATTATGCATGGCTCCATTTAGGTTAGAGGGGTTAATAAATATATCCTCGTGCCCAGGTTCATCAGGGATTAAAAAACCAAATCCGCGGGGGTTTTTATCTACCCGACCTGCCACGAGATCAAACTTTTCAGGCAATCCGTACCTTTCTTTTTTGTTCTTATAGATCTTACCATCTTCTTCTAATTGTTTAAGAATACCTTCAAAATGTTGTTTCTGTTGAGGAGCTATCTCGAACTCTTTCATCAACTCCTCTTTTGTCATTGGATGATACGCTTCTTCCTTTAAAAATTCTAATAGCTTCTTTCTTGCACTCATAAATACAACCTCCTCATAGGTTAAGCCATGCTGCTTTTATACGCTTTTCTCAATTCAAAGAATACTTGCAGATATTTAAAACTTTTATTTAAAGACCTAACTCATCAGCGATTGATTTCATACCTTCAAGGGCTAGGCTAATGAATTCTTCTAAACTCAAACCCATTTCTTTACAGGAAGCTATTACATCACGATCTGCTCCCTTTGCAAACGAACTTTCCGAATATCTGTTCATTACGAACTCGGTGTCAACAGCTTCCAGACTTTTATCGGGATGGATTAAGGCTGATGCCACTATTAAGCCTGTCAAAGGGTCACTTGCATAAAGAGCTTTATCCATCAGAGATTCTCTTTCAAGTCCGTGTTCATGGTTATGGACCTTAACAGCATGAACAATATCATTAGCAAGACCCATTTCGTCTAACATTTCAGCCCCAACTAGACTATGTTTACCAGGCTCATCAGCAGTTTCCTCATAATCAATATCATGAAGTAAACCAGTTAATCCCCATTTTTCTTTATCTTTATCAAAATATTCTGCTAACCTTTCCATGACAGCTTCCACTGCCAGGCAGTGTTTTACCAAGTTCTCCTGTTTAATATTTTCTTTAATTAACTGATATGCTTCTTCTCTTTCCATTCTTTATTCCTCCTCTACTTTCATAAATTTAGCTTCTGCGCTTGCAAAAAGCTCACCCTTTATATCTTTTAATTCTGCTTTAGTAAAATATAATCCTTTTTTGTTATTCTCTATTTCTGCACTTATTACTAACCTTTTACCGATCGGAACCGGGTTTTTAAATCTAATATTCATCTTTGCGGTAAGGGCTGGAATATCATTTAAAGATAAAACTTTAGCCATCGCTTCATCCAGTAATGTTGAAATTAGGCCTCCGTGCATTATATCTGTATATCCCTGGTGTACTGGTTTTGGTTCAAACTCGGCTTTAACCGTTTTCTCTCCCGTTTTTTCGAATTTCAGTCCCAGTGATATCGGGTTATCTTCTCCACAGGCAAAGCACATATTGTCATTTCCTAACATTATTATATCACCTCAGTTATAAAAATTAAAAAAAGGCAAAAATCCCCCTCACAGAAGATAATTGCCTTTTTCATATCTTAATATTATAATCTCATTTAATTCTATTTTAATTATAGAAATAATGGAGCAAATACTAGGGAAACTATAGTCATTAACTTAATTAATATATTAAGTGATGGTCCGGCAGTATCTTTAAAAGGATCACCGACTGTATCACCGACAACTGAGGCAGAATGTGTATCTGTACCTTTTCCACCTAAATGTCCGGATTCTATATATTTTTTTGCGTTGTCCCAGGCTCCACCTGCATTTGCCATCATAATAGCTAGTAGGACACCAGTGCTTAAGGAACCTGCTAGAAGACCCCCAAGGGCCTGTACGTTCCATAATCCAACTACTATTGGCACAATTACAGCTAACAGACCCGGTATTACCATCTGCTTTAAGGCTGCTGCTGTAGAAATATCTACACATTTTTTATAGTCAGGAGTACCTGTACCTTCCATAATCCCTGGTATCTCTTTAAACTGTCTTCTTACTTCGGCAATCATCTTAAAAGCCGCTTTCCCTACAGCTTTCATTGTTAATGATGAAAAAAGGAATGGTAACATAGCACCAATGAATAGCCCAATAATAACATTAGGATTTGTGAGACTAATAACCTCTAAATTTACTGCTGAAGAAAAAGCTGCAAATAAAGATAAAGCTGTTAAGGCAGCTGAACCAATCGCAAAACCTTTACCGATCGCAGCTGTTGTGTTACCAACTGAATCTAATTTATCAGTTACTTCCCGCACTTCAGGCGGTAGTTCTGCCATTTCGGCAATTCCACCTGCATTATCAGCAATCGGGCCGTAAGCATCAATCGATAAAGTTACACCTGTAGTAGACAACATACCCACTGCAGACATTGCAATCCCGTAAAGACCAGCAAAATGATATGCAATGTAGATTACTACTGCAATTACTAAAATCGGGAAGAGAGTACTTTTCATGCCTACTGAAAGCCCACTGATAATATTAGTAGCAGCACCAGATTTAGATTGTTCTGCTATGTATTTAACCGGGCCAAACTCTTCAGATGTATAGTATTCTGTAATCCTACCGATCAAAATACCGGCAAGTAATCCTGCTAATACAGCATAAAATACGCCCATATCTCCAATCATAAACCTAATTAAAAAGAAAGCACCAATAATTGTAAGTATACCACTAGAAATGGTTCCTTTTTCTAGTGCTTTAGCGGGGTTTCCCCCTTCTTTAGCTTTAATAAACTGACTTCCTATAATTGCTGCAATAATACCTACTGATGCAAGTAATAATGGAGTTAATACGTGGTATACACTCATGATAGTTCCTAGTGTCATAGCCGCCACTATAGAACCAACATATGATTCAAAAAGGTCTGCCCCCATGCCCGCAACATCACCTACATTATCACCTACATTATCAGCGATAACTGCTGGGTTCCTGGGATCATCTTCCGGAATACCAGCTTCTACTTTACCTACCAGGTCAGCTCCTACATCGGCAGCTTTTGTATAAATTCCACCACCTACACGTGCAAAAAGAGCTATCGAGCTGGCTCCAAAGGCAAAACCTCTAATATAATCAATATTTTTTGTGAAAAAGATATATAAAATTCCAAGTCCAAGTGTACCTAATCCCACAACTGACATCCCCATTACGGAACCACCTGAAAAAGCTACTTGGAGAGCTTCATTCAAACTGCTTCGGGCAGCCTGGGTAGTTCGCGAGTTTGCCTGAGTAGCAATCTGCATTCCGATAAATCCTGCAAGACCAGAAAATATTGCACCTAATATAAATGAAACGGCAGTCTGCCAGCCTAAACTACTAGTAAAAGTCATAATTATTGCTACAATCAATACGAAAAACACTAATATTCTATATTCACGACCTAAAAAAGCCATAGCACCTTCATTAATGGATTTTGATAGTTCTTTCATTTTATCATTACCCATCTCGGCTTTTTTAACTTTCTTAGCCATGTATAGTGCAAATAGTAGTGCAATTACTCCTGCAATAGGAGTATAAAATATCATCGTCGAACACCTCCGGCTCTATATTTGCTTTTTAAATAAATGCTAGGATTAAAGAAGTTACCATAAATACTACAGCAGCTACTGTTGTAAATTTACTTAATTTTTTATCTAAACCTTTACTCTTCTTGCCTAGAAATTGACTGGCTCCACCATCAATAACACCTGACATACCAGCACTTTTGCCAGATTGAAGTAGAACACCTACTATTACCGAAACTGCAATAATTAAATGAAATATTTTTAAATAAAACACTAGCGGTCACCCCCACCTATTATTGTTTCGCTATTCATTCCTCAACACTTTTATATTTTAACATAATCATGATAGAAATACAATATATTAAGTAGATTTAATAGCTTTTTTGTAAGAGTTTAGATTGCACGGTTTAATGCACGGTTTTTAATCTAGAAGTTACTGTATGGTATCTATTGGTAGCGCTACTATTGAGACAATTAAAAAGTATATTGAAAATCAAGTTAAAGATTAATTTAACATTTAATTAAATTTTAAATAACCAATTCATCTCCCCCCAATGCATAGCTTGGATGGAGTTTTTTTGGCTGTTTCAGATAAATTAAATCAGATAATTCAGCTGCTTTAGGCAAAACATCTTTTTTTTCATTGATTGTAGAATAAATGATATCAAACTTTTCCTTAGTAATATATTCATTATTTTTCAGCCATTTACTGAAGCGGCGCATAACTGTAACTGTCTTTTTCATTAGGTGTTTCTCAGCCATTAATTTCCTAATCATAAAGTCATCTATCTGCATACTGCTAAGCTTATCAATAGAATAGATCTCACAGTAACTATCTTCTCCGAAAATATCTTTTTCTTCAAAATTTTGCTGCTCTTCCTCAGGCAAAAACATGTAAGCATAACTATTTAAACAATCTTCAAAAAGCTCTATCACATTACTGTACTTCATTATATGTTCTCTTACTTAACCTTTCATCCTGATCTGATAAGAAATCATCTAAAATTTTCTTTAAGTTATCCATATTTTAGTATCCTTCTTTTTTATTAACTGCCAGAATAAGCACAAACTCCAAATTATTTTTAAAGTTACTATTAAAAATAACGCTCAAGCCTAGTTTTAATCTCTTCCGGATCATACTCTTTAAATCTCTGACTTTCAGCCCATTCAAGCATAGACTCATATTCTTCATCATCTGGATTGGAGATAATTCGCATAAATTCACTAAAACCGCCTATTCCACCTACATCTTCCGGGGGAGCTGTTCCTTCACTTTCTAGAAAAGTAGGCTTATTTGACTTATAATCATCTATAATTTCTTCAGTTTCAATGTAATGCTGCCAGTTATCACCATAATCATAAATATATTTTATTCTGGCCGGCAGAATTTCCTTCAGTTTAACTTCATTTTCCACTGCCAGCTTAAAATCTTCAGTTTCATAGTTTAGTTCATATTTATTATATTCAAGATTTTCCTGATCCACAACCAGATTTAAAATTGCCCTGTATCCATCTCGGTGATATTCACCATGGTTCCAATTTTTTGTATCATCTTTGTCCTCACTGTAAACAAAGAATTCATGCAGGTGATAATGCTGCCAGTTATAAAGTTCCTGAATAATCCTGTGCAGCTCCCTAAAATTATAATTTAAAGGTACAATAACTTTCCGCCAGGCTTCATATTCACCTAGCTCAAGCTCAACTTTTAAAACTGCTGCTTTAGTCTGGATTATATCTTTTTCCTCATAATATTCGGTTAATTTTTCTCTTAAACGTTCATTAGCAGTGAAATAATTATCACTATCTATTTCTTTAAAAAGCATATGACTGATATTTTTTGAGCTTTCAGCCTGATAAATTTCATTTTCATTGAATTCATCTGCATAAAACTCTATATCTTTGCAGGCCTGAGTTAATCTACCAACATATTTTCTGTTTTTTGTTTTTTGAAAAGTAAAATCTTCAAATTCACTCAAATATTTTTCAATTAAACTATCTTTAATTCCTTCCATTTCAAATGCTTGTCTAATCCCCTCTTTGATCCGCTCCGGAAAATTTAGAAAATCATCTTTTTTCAGACCATATAAGACTACAGTATAAGCACAAGCATCATTAACTAAGATAACTGTTTTACGTCGATTAATCCTTTTGAAATTGGCGTGCCAGGAAAATAAAGCAGCTCTTTCTTTTTGATCTAGTTCTTCCAGATTTAATTCATTTCTTAACTTAGTTGTTGCCTGGATTAGCATACTAATCAATCCTTTCGTCATGATTTTTAAGATAATCACTATATTTGTCGGTTATTTATCTAATATTTTAATAATGTCGGGTTTTTAGCTAATAATTCAGCAAGATTCTTTATGATATAATCATATTCCTTCCAGCCAGCTCTCTGTAAATGTTCTACTAATGTTGAGCGGGCTGACAAGCCCATTTTTACCTTGATTTTATTTTGACTTAATCCTGCTGCTCTATAATCTACAGCTTTTTTCTGCTGAGCTGTCCATTTTTTTATGAATTCAATAAGCAGTGAAAAAATTATTGACAAACTGGTATCTGCTATTTTCTTTCCTGAAATTAAATTTAATGATATTCCATCTGCAAAAGATTTATTTAGTGCCTCTCTTGCATTATAAAAAGCTGGTCCATCCATCCCTAAGGCCTGCTCTTTAATCTCTGTCGATATTTTGCCTGAACCAAGCCCCACATATAATTCATCAATTTCATAATAAATGTCTACCAGTAAATATAATAATTTTTGATAATCCTCAATTTCTTTTTTAAATAATGCCTGAAACTCAAAATAATCTTCAGCTTCATCAGACAGGGTAGCTAAAACAAATTTAGATCTAATTAGATTTTTATAATCATCATTAATTTTTATCAATGTATTTCTGATATCATTTTTCTCATTTAATCTGCGAGAATAAGCTCCTATTAAAGCTAAATGATTCCCTCTTAAATTAATTTCTATTTTAGAATACTGGCTGTTAAATTCTTTAAAAAAATCTGCAGTTTTAACTAAAAGCTTCCAGTTGATATTGGATAGTGATTGACTAACACTTGACTGAGAGCTGCCTAAATCAGCTGCAATTTCTTGCTGTTTTTTACCTCTGTTCAAACTGTGAATTATATATTTCTGATTGAAGGTAAATTTATTAAAAATACTAAAATATAAATGTAAAATTAAACTTATTATTTGAAAATAATTATTGTTATTAGTACTAATTAAGTGGATATTAAATTTTTTATTTTTAACAATTTTTACTGCTTTAAGAGCCTTTTCATAGGCAATCCCCTGATTATTATCATTAAATTTCCCCTGACCAATCCCAAATCTAAAATCAATTTCCTTAAATTCAACTTCTAATATCTGAAGAATATCAATTACTGGATAAAAGTTATTGAGTACACCATAAAATTCATCTCCCAGAGTAATTTTAAAAGGTGACTCTATATATTTCTGATAGTCCTGGTTTATATTATCCAATAATTCAGCCAGTTTATTTTGCACATTTTTTCGGTTATTTATCTTTTTAGACTCAATGATATCTCCAATTACAACAATTGAATTATTACTCATCAGAGTCACCTCCTAATTCCATAAATATGAAAATATATTAATTAAACTACCGGTAGAAATTGCAATCAAAATACTGGTAAAGGATCCTATTAAATAGTATTCTACAAAAGAAGAATTTTTTTCAGCTTTAACCTCTATTTCTTTAAACCTGATCAGTGATTTAGCCGTAAACATTAAACCAATTAGTGAATAATATTCAAAAACTATAAAGATAATAATTAGTAATCTTTCTAAATTCCCAATTGCCTCCCCTTTGTCTCCCTCCCGGCTTATATTGCTTTTATATTTGCTCAGTGTTTTTCTGACCAGGATAGTGGCAGCTTTAAAATTAAAAATAATAACAGATAAAGTAATCAATAAAAAACTAATTTTTGCTTCTGTTAAAAATTTTAATGGTTGATAAATATCAGTTAGTTCTTTTAAAAATGAGAACAGTTCCTGGGTGGGAGCAGGATTAAAAAGTGGAATTATCATAAAAATAACTAAAAAATGAAGCAGCTGATCAAAAATAAACAATTCCAAATTATAAGTGCTAAATTTATCAGTTAGCCTGATCTTAATATAATCAACAGCTACATGCAGCAGAGATAATAAAAATATCATAAAAAAATGAGATAAACTAAAATAATAAATTGTTAAAATATAGGAGATAACAAATACTATTATTCCATGTTTCAATAAAGAAAAATTAGACTTTCTTTTATTTTCACTTGTATTTTTACTTTGAAAAGTAAAATCTGAAAGAATATGTGCCAGAATTAATAAAGAATAAAGCATAAGCAGTCTCCTCTGTCGGTATTTTTTGTAATATTTATCAGAAGTCGGTTTATTATCTAATAATATTATAACAGATTTATAATAATTCTTCCAAATTCAATCCTTTTCTTAGTTTAGTTGTTGCCTTAATCAGCATACTTATCAATCCTTTCTTCATGGTTTTTAAGACAAACACTTTATATGTCGGAATTTAACCTGATATTTAACAGATGTCATTGTTTTATCTAATATATTTATAGCAGATTATTTTTTCAACTAAAAGTATGATTTTAGCTCAGATTTTATCTTTTCCGGATCATACTCTTTAAAGCCCTGGCCTTTTGCCCATTCAGTCATCATTTCATAATCTTCATTTTTCGGATTGGAAATAATGTGTATAAATTCATTGAAACCATCAGGTCCTCCTACATCTTAAGGTGGAACTGTTCCTTCACCTGCTAGAAGAGTTGGCTTATTTGACTTATAATCGTCTATAATTCTTCAGTTTCAATGTAATGATGCCAGTTCAAGTTGAACTTTTAAAACTGCTGCTTGAGTTTGAATTACATTTTTTTCTCCATAATATTCTGCTAATTCTTTATCTAAACGGTAGTAGAGATGAAAACGATCGTCTGATTCTATTTCTCTAAAGCGTCTTCTGCTGATTCCGACTGAGGCCTGAGGCTGATAAATTGAATTTTCATTGAAATATCTGGAATGAAACTCAGCTTCTTTACAAGCAAAGTTCATTCTGATTATATCACAGACGCCAGTTTAATAGAATTTTTTGCATCCAATAATGATGATCTATTCCAATAAGAATTGATCGGTTTTGATAATTTTTTAACTATATTTACAAATTTGTCTAACTATATTATAATACCTTTCCAGAAAATAATATAACATTTTAGGAGGGATCAGCTTGCAAAATCTTAAATTAGAACAGGAATGGTTGAGTAAACCATCAATTCCTCATTTGTTATAATTTAATAAATATTTCTATTATTTACTACACAACTTTTCTTAAGATCCTCTTCAATTTGTCACTTAGATCTGTAAATGAAGAATAAAGTACTGGTATTACATACAGTGTTAAGAAGGTAGAAAATAGTAATCCACTAATCACAACAATTGCTAATGGTTGTTCCAGTTCAGAACCTTCTCCTATACCTAATGATAGTGGGATCAAGGCCAGGATTGTTGTCAAGGCAGTCATCATGATCGGCCTTAACCTAATTGGACCGGCTTCTAAGATAGCATCTCGTTTAGTACGGCCTTCATCTCTCATTCTATTAATATAGTCTACAAGAACGATAGCATTATTAACCACAATACCTGCCAGGGTTATTATACCAATTAAAGCAGGCACAGAAATCGTTGAATCAGTAATATATAGTCCAAATACAACTCCAACAAGTGCTAGTGGTACTGTAAACATTATTACTAGGGGATGGACTAATGATTCAAATTGTGAAGCCATTACCATATATACTAGCACTATCGCTAATAAGAATGCAAAAAATAGATCTGAAAATGACTGCTGTAAATCTTCAAACTGCCCACCATATACAATATCGTACCCTTCAGTTAGTTCTACGTTTTCGTCAACCCTCTCTTGAATTTGATTAACAGCTGTTCCCAAATCAGTCTGGTAAAGGGAAGCTGTAATTTCTGAGTATCGTTCCTGATTTAATCTCAAAATCTGTTTAGGCCCTTCAGTTAACTCAATATTAGCTACCCGTGCTAAAGGTACCTTCGCTCCGGTTGGAGAAGGCAACATGATATTTTTGAGCTGTTCGATGTTCTGTTTGTCACTTTCATCTAAAGTAACTCTAACATCATATTCAGCTCCGGCTACTTCATATCTAGTAGCCACATCACCGGAGATAACTGTTTTAACTGTATTTGCTACACTTCTGACCCTTAAACCTAAGCGAGCCGCTAATGACCTATCAATACTTATTGAATATTCAGGCCTACCCTCTTCAAAGGAGTCTTCAACTTCTCTGACTCCTTCTACCTGATTCATTTCTTCCATTACTAGGGCTGATAGCCTTTCTAATTCTTCCAGGTCATCACCAACTACTTTGATATTAATCGGCTGGCCACCACCTGGTCCAAAAAATCCACTCTGTGACTCTATATTTATATCTGCACCCGGAATTTTAATCTTGTTCCTTAATTCTTCCATTACCTGACTGGTGGAACGATCTCTTTCTGCCAGATCCTTTAAAATTACGGTAAAAGAACCTGCTTCAGTAGCTGACGATCCACTCATTATATCCCCAACACCGATATTCGTAAATATTGTTTCAACTTCTGGTATTTCACCTATCTCATCCTCTATATCTTCAGCAACCTGCTGAGTTTCATCTAATACTGTCCCAACAGGTAAACTATAATCCACTGTTAACTGCCCCTGGTCAAACTCGGGTAAGAACTCTGTACCAAGTTTGGTTCCCACAAATCCACCGGCAGCTATTAATACGACAATTAATATACCTATAACCCAGCGGTGATTTAAAAACCAGGATAGTGAATTCTGGTAATTGGATTTAATAATGCCCAGGTTCGTTTCTGTATCAAAGTTCATCTGTTTTTTACTTAACTTTAATATTTTTGAAGAAAGCATTGGTATTAAAGTAAGCGCAACAATTAAAGAAGCAAACAATGAGAAACTAACCGTTAAAGCTAACTCTCTAAATATTTGAGCTGTTAAACCCTGTACAAAAATTACAGGTAAAAACACAACTATTGTTGTAAAAGTAGAAGCTGCAATCGCCATCCCGACTTCTTCACTACCACGGCTGGCCGCCTCTAGCCGGTCTAAACCGTACTGTTTATATCGGAAAATGTTTTCAAGAACCACGATCGAGTTATCGACCAGCATCCCAATCCCGAGGGCAAGTCCACCTAATGATACTATATTAATTGTTAATCCACCGAAGTAAATCAAAAGGAAAGTGGCCACAATAGAGATCGGTATTGTAAGACCGATTATAATAGTACTCCTAATATTTCTTAAGAAGAGAAATAATACTAAAATTGCAAGTAAACCACCGATTATTGCATTCCGGTAAACACTACTAATCGACTGCTCGATATATTCTGCCTGGTCCGCAATGGGCACCATGCTTAGGTTCGGGTAATCATTTTTTAATTCCTCAACTTCATCCCGAACTCTATTTGCTACTGTCACTGTATTAGCATCGGTCTGTTTCTGAATTGTTAAACCGATACTGTCTTCACCATTTACTCGTGCAACACTATTTACTTCTTTAAAGGTATCTTTTACAGTTCCGATCTCACTTAGTTTAACAAAGCCCCTACCAGAACCGGTCGGTATTAATACTTCTCTGATTTCGTCAATATTTTCAAATTTACCGGTTACTCTAACTATATATTCTACATTACCCCGGTTAATTTTACCACCCGATAAATTAAAGTTCTCCAATAATAAGTTCTGGGTAACCGAATTAAATTCAACCCCATAGTTTTCCATCTTATTTCTATCCAATTCAATTAAAATTTCCCGGTCTAAGCCTCCCGTTAAGTCTACAGAGGCTACTCCCTGAAGTCTTTCTATTCTAGGAATAACATTATCTTCTACCTGAGTTTTAAGATCGGCTAAGTTCTGGCCACTGGAGACCCCAAGCTGTAAAACTGGGATCATGGATGGATCGAACTGTACGATCAAAGGATCCTGGGCATCATCCGGTAAGACCTCTGAAACCATATCCGTTTGCTCCCTCATATCCAGAGCAGCAAAGTCCATGTCAGTCCCATAATTGAATTCCATAACAATTGTCGATTGGCCGGCATCAGAGGTCGAGTTTATCGATTTAACATTCGTTACTGTAGCCAACGAATTTTCTAACGGTTTTGTTACTAAAGACTCTATTTCTTCGGGACCCGCTTCTCCATAAGATGTAATAACTGCTGCCCCCGGAAAGTTAATTTCAGGTAATAGGTCTATATTAAGTCTATCAAGTGAGATAAAACCTAAAATAACTATCAAAAGAATCAGCATTACAGTGGTTACAGGCCGCTTTATCGAAAAATCTGATAACTTCATTACTCAATCACCTCAACGGACTGACCTTCTGTAAGATCCTGCTGCCCCTTTATAATTACCTGATCATCTTCTTGGAGTCCGTCTGTAATTTCCACTTTATCATCATAAATAATTCCGACACTTACATTGATTTTAACTGCTTCGCCGTTCTTTACAACATAGACATGCGGGAAACTATCTAAATCAACTACTGCATCTATTGGTAATGTTACTGCTCCCCGAGCACTATCTTTACTAATCCTAACATCTACAAACATTCCCGGATATACATTCTTGGGATCTCCCGTCAATTCAACAACAACAGGATAGGCCTCATTTTGAGGGTCAATTATTGGTGAAATTGTCTTAATTTTTCCTTCTAGTACTCTGGTCTGTCCGTTTTTAACTAAAACATCCACTTTATCTCCTTTATCAATATATGGCCTTAGCTCGGAAGTAACCGTAGTATTTATATTTAAGGTGTCTGTTACAACCAGTCTTACCACCGGGGTCCCCTGACTAATCATTTCATTTTCCTCTGTATCTACAGAAGCAATCTGAGAACTGATAGGAGCGGTAAGAGTGGCTTTGGAAAGTTGATAATTAATCTGGTCTAAGCCGGCTTCCGCCTGTTTTACATTAGCTTTACTGGCTTTTATTTGATCTTCATCTACACCTTTTTTAACCTTATCAACATTTATCTTTGCAATTTTTTTATTAACAGTGGAAACATTAACCTGATTCTTTGCTGACTGCAGTTGCTGTTTTAATTGAGTAGGATTGTCATAGTTTTCTTTTGCAATTTCATATAATTTTTCAGAGGTATTTAATGATAACTCAGCTTGTTCTTTTGCTATTCGAGCACTTTCAATTGAAACCAGGGCATTCTCGACCTGTAGTTGAGAATTTTGATAAGAAGAACGTGCATTTTCCAACTGCAGCTGGGCTCCTTCTAGCTCTTTTTCACTGATTACATTATCATCATATAGTTTTTGCATTCTTTCATAATCATTTTTAGCCTGCTTTAAGTTGTTTTCAGACTGTTTAACTCCTACCTCGGCCTGTTCTAATGATTTTTGGGCCTGATTGACTCTTTCTTCTGCTGATTCTAATTGTTTCTCAGCATTTTTAAACTGTGATTCAGCGTTTACTAGCTGCTGTCTAAGGCTTGTCTTATCTTGATAGATCTCTTCAATTAACTCTAGACTTTCTTTCGCACTTTCTAGAGAAATTTGAGCCTGTTCTTGATTGGCTTCTGCACTCTTTATATCTTCTTCAGAAGCACCTTTTAGAAGTTGATCTAAATTAGCCTGAGCTGCTTCTAAACCGGCTTCAGACTGTTTCTTTTGAATTAATAGTTGGCTCTTATCAAATTCTAATATTTTATCACCCTTCTTAACCTGATCACCAACAGAAACATGTAACTTTTCAACAACACCGTTAATTTCTGCAGGTAAATTTACTGTCTTCTCCGGAATAACCTTTCCTGAAAGAAGTTCAGTAATTGTTATATCTCCCCTACTAGGTTGTACGGTCTTGACCGATTTTTGGGCACCAGCTAAAAGAGAAAAAGATAACACTAAGACTAAAGTAATATATAATATTTTATTTAATTTCATTTTGAATCACATCCTCAAAATAATTATTTAAAGTTCCTGTTTGATACATCAGGTTATATAAACTCATTATATATTGATAATGAGTCTGGTTTTTACTAATTTGGGTCTGATTGAGATTGGTTTCTGCCCTTAATACTTCTAAACTGGTACCAACCCCATTTTCGAATCTATTAATGGCCTGCTGGTAGTTTTCCTGGGCCTGTTCTTCATTTTGATTATCTATTTTTAAACTCTTCCTGTTTTCTTCTATCTTATACAGGGCTGACATAATTTCTGTTTCAATATTCTTTTTGACCTGTTTTTCATTATTTTCTAAGTTCTCTTTTTCCAGTTCAACTTTCTTTTGATTAAGTTCAGACTTATTACCGTCATAAAGGGTAACTGAACCGCTCAGAGTTATAGAAAAATTACCATCATTAAAATCAAGTGAATCTCCCTCAAAACTGTAATTACCTCTCAAGAAAAAAGACGGTTTATATAGATTATCTTCCATTTCCTTATTTATATCTTTCATTTCCTGATTCAATTCTAAGCTATTTAATTCAAACTTGTTTTTATAAGCTTTATCAAGTTGAGTCTGGAGATCTTCTTCAAGCTCTGGAATTTCAGGCTGTTTTAATGTAAAATCAGTATCCTCTATTTCCAAAAGATCTGCCAACCGTTTTTTGGCAATCCTTAAATCGTTTTCGGCCGTTAATATCGCCTGTTTTGTTTTATTTACCTCGATCTTAACTTCGTTTACATCACTTTTAACAACAAGACCTGCTTCATAATTATTCTGAACATTTTGCAGATGGTTTTCAACTAGTTTAAGTGAATTGTTTTGTATCTCTAAGAGCCCTTCTTTTATTAAGACATTGAAATAGGCCTGGACAACTGAATTTAAATTATTATTTAAGGTCTGTTCATATTTAAATTCATTCAGTTGAACGGCTTTCTTACTTAACTTGGTACCGTTTTTAACTTGTCCGCCTAGATAAAGCGGTTTATCTATAGTTAGTGTGGTACTGTAATTATCCTGGGACTGTTCTTGAAATTCAATTGGAATCATTTCACCTACAAATGTTCCAGGTTGTGTAGGGTCAGGTGCCCCTTGAAATAGATATTTAGAAGGACTTAAAGGCGCTTCTCCCAGTCTGGTATAAGAAGACTGTAAAGTAACTTCCGGGGCCAACCCTTTTTTAGATACCTCCACATCAATTTCTGAAACTTTCGTATCCCGTTGGGCATTTTCCAGTTGTGAGCTGTTCTGTATGAAATGCTTAACAGTTTCTTCTAAAGACATTTCGGCTGCCCTTATATTTACAGTTAGACCAGTCACTAATACTAACATTAATAACATGATAACAAACTTCTTATTTATCATTACTTTTACCCCCAGCTAATCCGTTCATTATAAAATCAAATATTTTTTTGGTTCTTTCTTCAGTATTGCCTTCTAAGCTACAGCTGAAATTATTATGAGCACTATTAGTGGCATTGATTATCATTAAAGCAATTTCATTACTAGGGCCTTCTCTAAATTTACCACCGTCTATACCTCTTTGTATAGCTTTTTCCAATACTGCAACACTCTGGCGATGTTTTTTCTCCATCATTTCTTTGAATTCTCTATTTATTACGTCATTATTATTGATAAGCATTTCTGCTAATTTATAATTCTTATCAATAAATTCTATCCTGCCTTTAATATACTGATAAATTATCTTTTCAGGTGAAAGATCACTTCTATCTAATTGTAATACTTTATCAAAATATATTTTCCCCTTTTCTTCAATTATTGAAAAGAATAAATCCTCTTTACTATCAAAATGCCAGTAAATAGTTCCTTTACCTACATCTGCCTCTTTGGCTATATTAGATATCGACGTGTCTTTAAACCCTTGTTCTGCGAATAGATTTACCGCAGTTTTCATGATTGTTCTTCTTGTATCTACCTTCATTTAATCAACTCCTATTTTATCGACCGACCGTTCAGTTTAGTGTATCAATAGTAACAGAAATTGTTACTCCTGTCAATACTAAATTAATTTATGAAACTTCTAATATTTTAATACCCCTCTCAGTAAATATTAAGAAATCTATTAGTTCTTCAGCAAATAATTATTAGGAAAGAATATATACTCTCTTAATCTTTCTAGAGATAGTGCTAACATTCTATTTTGTAATCATACTAAGTTTTCAATTTTTTTTAACTTATCAAAGAAACCTCTTTTTTAATTTTTAAAACAATTAACATATAAAAGGTGAAAATAAAAAAATTCCCCTTTTAGAACCAAGGGAACGGGTCTCTAATACAAAACTGTCAATATCAATTATTTTCGGACCTTATTTAACTTTCAAATTATTTAACACCTTACCAACAAAGAAAGCGTGTGAGCTATTATCTCAAACCACACGCTTGATATCTTACTTATTCAACTGTTGGCACCACAAAGTAAAACCCATTGTTTGACCAAAAAGGATTTGAAATACATTTTTCTATGTAAAATACGTTTTTTATTGGACTGTCAGGTCTGTAACTTCCTTAGTATGAATATCCTCACTAGTTGTATTAAAACCCGAAGCAACTACAACTTTCTTACCACAATCTGGACATTCGAAATAATTTACTCCTTTAATACGAAAATCGGTATTATTCTCATATTGGAGTAAAACTGCCTTATTCAAACTACTCCTACTTTCAAATTTAGATAAGTTCATATTACTATTTTGACAGTTTATACAATTCCAATTATCTACTCGGTAATAAAAATTATTATTATATGCCTTATCTATCTCCAATAATATCCCCCCTTCCTATATTTAGCCAAATACTTTAAAATTGGCAAGTTTAATAAAGATAGAAAAATTAAAGCTGGATATATATTAAAAGTATGAATATGGTTTTTATAAATATTCTATAATTTAATTAGTTGTATAATTATTTGAAAATTCCTGCATTAAATTTTTATCTCAATTTAAATTTATAAAACAAAATTATCGCTTATTATCCCATAGGTACAGTTCTTAGGACAAAATATTAATCCCAATAATTTATAAACCACTCTTGCTCTATATGAAAAAGTGGTAAGGACTTCAGCCCCACCACTTTTATAGAATAGTATTCTTTTGAACACTTTTTTATTTGTTGATATTATAGAATGCATCCTTACCGGCATATTTTGCTGCACTACCAAGTGCTTCTTCTATCCTGAGCAACTCGTTATATTTTGCTACTCTTTCTGATCTTGCAGGTGCCCCGCTTTTAATCTGGCCGGTATTCATTGCCACCGCTAAATTACTAATTGTTGTATCGCTTGTTTCACCACTGCGGTGTGAAATAACTGCAGTATAGCCAGCCTTTTTAGCCATTTCAATAGTTTCTAAGGTTTCGGTAAGAGTACCTATCTGATTTACTTTAATCAAAATAGAGTTACTTACATTATTTTCAATACCTTTTTTAAGGCGTTTACTATTAGTTACATAAAGATCATCTCCAACTAACTGTACTTTATCTCCTAATCTTTCATTTAATAAAGCCCAGTTATCCCAATCATCTTCATCTAGCCCGTCTTCAATTGAAATAATTGGATATTTTTCAACCAGTTCTTCATAATAATCTATTAATTCTTCAGGTGTCCTCTTGATACCTTCACCTTTGAAGTTATATTTGCCATCTTGATAAATTTCTGTAGCGGCAACATCTAAAGCAAGCTTAATATCTACTCCTATCTTATAACCGGCCTTTCCAACTGCTTCCACTATCACATCAAGCGCTTCCTCATTTGAAGAAAGATCAGGTGCAAAGCCACCCTCGTCTCCCACTCCGGTTTTTAAGTTTCTGGATTGGAGGACCTTCTTTAAATTTTGGTAGATTTCAGCTCCGATCTGAACCGCTTCTTTAAAGCTTTCGGCACCAGTAGGCATAATCATGAACTCCTGAATATCTACGTTATTATCAGCATGTTCACCACCATTTAAAATATTCATCATTGGAACTGGTAATAAGTTAGCTCCTAGACCACCAATATAGTTAAATAGGAAGTCATCTGACACTGAAGCTGCTGCTTTGGCTACTGCGAGGGAAATACCCAGCAGTGCATTAGCTCCAAGCCTGCCTTTATTATCTGTGCCATCCATCTCTACCATTAAATTGTCTATGAGTATCTGATCTCTAACATCCATTCCAATCAGTTCAGGTCCTATAACTGTATTTACATTTTTTACAGCATCAAGGACTCCTTTGCCTAAATAATCATCACCACCATCTCTGAGTTCAACTGCTTCGTGAGCACCCGTAGAAGCACCCGAAGGAACTTTAGCTCTTCCCAAGGTCCCGTCTTCCAATACCAGATCAACTTCAATAGTTGGATTACCACGTGAATCAAGAATCTGGCGGGCGTAAACATCTTCAATAAATGGACTTATCATAAAAATCACCTCAATTTTATTATTTTTCTATAAGAGAATCTCCTGTCATTTCTTTAGGTTTATCTATATCTAAAATATCTAAGATGGTAGGTGCAATATCAGCCAACCTACCGTTTTTTAATTTAAGTTCTTTTTCTGTACCTACATACATCAAAATTACGGGGTTAGTAGTATGAGCCGTATGTGGTTCTCCTTTTTGATCTATCATCTGTTCACTATTACCATGGTCAGCAGTTATTAAAGCCTGGCCGCCCATCTCTAAAATTTTGGGTACTATTTTACTCATACATTGATCGATTGCTTCCAGGGCTTCAACTGCAGCATCGTAAAAACCTGTATGTCCTACCATATCAGGATTAGCAAAATTCAAAATGATAAGATCATAAAGATCTGCTTCCAGTTTTTCCATCAATCTATCTTTGACCTTAAATGCACTCATTTCAGGCTGTAGATCATAGGTTGCTATTTTAGGAGATGGGATTAGCTCCCTGTCTTCCCCCTTAAATTCTTTTTCTTCCCCACCGTTGAAAAAGAAGGTTACATGTGCATATTTTTCAGTCTCGGCGATCCGAAGTTGTTTAAATCCATTTTCACTCAGAACTTCCCCTAAAGTGTTTTCAATATGGAGTTTAGGGAAAGCGACCGCTAAATCATATTCATCATCATATTCCGTCATACAGATGAAGTAGAGATCATCGGGATGTTCGGTCGGTCTATCAAATTTATTAAATTCATCAAGACCTAAAGCCCTTGTTATCTGACGGGCTCGATCTGCCCTGAAATTGAAAAATATCATAGCATCTTCGCTTTGAACAGTAGTTACCGGTTTTCCTTCCTCCATCACTACGCTCGGAAGGACAAATTCGTCATTATCTCCCCGTTCATATGATTTTTGAACTGCTTCACTTGCTGATAAAACTTGTATACCTTCGCCTAAAACATAAGCATCATAGGCCTTTTTGGTTCTATCCCACCTATGATCTCTATCCATTGCATAATATCTACCACTTACGGTAGCAATTTTGCCAATCCCTATCTCATCCATCTTTTCTTCAAGTTGTTCTATATAGGTTAGTGCACTGCGAGGCGGAGTATCTCTCCCATCTAAAATTGCGTGAATATAGACTTCTTTTATTTCAGCTGTTTTTGACATCTCGAGTAAGCCAAATAAGTGTTTAATATGGCTGTGAACTCCACCATCTGATAGTAGTCCCATTAAATGAAGGGCACTTCCGTTATCCTTGACTCTCTGGATTGCTTTTTTAATAACGTCATTTTCAAGAATAGAACCATCTTCAACTGCTTTTGAAATCCGGGTATATTCCTGAGGTACAATCCGACCTGCACCCAGATTCAAGTGTCCCACTTCTGAATTACCCATCTGTCCTTTTGGTAATCCTACATCTTGACCTGAAGCCTGGAGAATTGAAGTCGGATTTTCTTCTCTCAGTTTATCTAAATATGGAGTGTCTGCATTTTTTACTGCGTTTTTTTCTACCTGTTCTGACTCACCATAACCATCTAAAATGATCAAGGCAAGGGGCTGTGGTCTGTTCATTTGAACACCTCCTGTTCTATATCATTAACTGGACTCGATTATCATTTAGCTGTCTTTTTTACAATTTGGGCAAATGATTTTGCTTCTAGGCTTGCTCCCCCTACTAAAGCTCCATCAATATCACTTTGAAGCATGAATTCTTCTATATTATGTGGTTTAACGCTGCCACCATATTGAATTCTGACATCTTCAGCAGCATCTAAATACTTATTTTCTATAACATCTCTGATATAACTTATTACTTCATTGGCCTGTTTGGCGTTTGCAGATTCTCCAGTACCGATCGCCCAGATCGGTTCATAAGCAATAACAGTTTGGCTAACTTGTCTTTGATTTAATCCTTTTAAAGAAGTTTTCACTTGTTGTTCTACTTTTTCTCTTGTATTGCCTGCTTTTCTTTCCTCAAGGGTTTCACCTACACATATAATAGGTTTCAAGCCGTGTTCAAAGGCCGCTTTCACTTTCTTATTTACCTCTTGATC
This sequence comes from Halanaerobiales bacterium, assembly GCA_046482435.1. Classification (GTDB taxonomy): domain Bacteria; phylum Bacillota; class Halanaerobiia; order Halanaerobiales; family M55B127; genus M55B127. The sequence continues at coordinate 17,653 of JAWOEZ010000023.1, read as the reverse complement.
TGTTTCCTGATAGTATTCTCTTCGTTCTGAATGTCCTACTATAATGTACTGAACTCCAAGTTCTTTCAACATGAGAGGAGAAGTATCACCAGTAAAGGCCCCACTTTCTTCCCAATGCATATTCTGTCCACCTACTTTTATATTACTATCTTTTGCTATATCTACAACCGCAGGTAAGTCGATATCCGGGGGACAAACTCCAATTTCTACATTATCGATTCCGGCTACTTTTAATTTTAAAGAACTTACAAGTTCTTTTGCTTCTGAAATAGTTTTATTCATCTTCCAGTTACCAGCAATAAATGGTTTTCGCATCTTTTAATACCTCCCCTTTATTTAAGGTCATCAATTGCATCTACAGCGGGTAGTGGCTTACCTTCGAAAAATCTTAAAGAAGCCCCACCACCTGTTGAGACATGTGTCATCTTATCCATCAAACCGGCTTTTTTTACAGCCGCTGCAGATTCTCCACCACCGATTACTGTTTTAGCCTCGGTTTCAGCTAAAGCCTTAGCGATTTGATTGGTACCATTAGCGAACTTTTCAAATTCAAAAACCCCGATTGGACCGTTCCAGATCACAGTTTGGGCGTTCTTTATAATCGTGGTGTATTCCTTTAGTGTTTCGCCACCTCCACTGTCCAGGATCTCCCAGTCTTTTGGAATTTCATCTACAGAAACTTCTTTAGACTCTGCTTCCTTATCAAATTTATCTGCGATTATTACATCTTTTGGTAAAAGTAATATTACATTCTTCTTTTGTGCTTTACTGATTAAATCACGGGCTACCTGAAGCTTGTTATCTTCAACTAGAGAGTTACCAACTTCAAAACCCTGTGCTTTTAAGAAGGTATTGGCTATTCCACCACCGGTTAAAATATAATCTACCTTATCTAATAAATTTTCAATAACAGAAATCTTACCGGATATCTTTGCTCCCCCCATAATTGCAACGAAAGGAGATTCAGGATTTTCCATAACATCCCCCAGTGCATTAAGTTCTCTCATCAGTAGAAAACCAGCAGCTGATGGTAAATATTTAGTTACACCAACTGTTGAAGCATGGGCGCGGTGAGCAGTACCAAAAGCATCAAGTACAAATATATCTGCATTTTCTGCAAGTTGCTTTGAAAATTCTGGATCGTTTTCCTTTTCTCCTTGATGAAAACGGGTATTTTCAAGGAGTAATACATCTCCATTTTCCATATAACTAACCGCTTTCTTTACTTCATTTCCGATACAGTCGTCTACCTTAACTACCTTTTTATTTAAAAGGTTTGCTAATTCTTTGCCGACTGGATCTAATTTAAACTCTTCTTTAACTTCACCCTTAGGTCTTCCCAGGTGTGACATTAAGATTACTTTTGCGTCTTCATTTGCGAGGAATTTTATAGTCGGTAAAGCCGCTTCAATCCGGTTTAAATCTGTAACTTCTCCCGCTTCGATTGGTACATTAAAATCTACTCTTACTAAAACTCTTTTACCTTTAAAATTATAGTCTTTTAATGTTTTTTTCACTCTTATCCACCTCCAATATAGGTATCAAAAGGGGTTAAAGTATGAAAGCTTTAACCCCCTTGAATTTTATATTGTATTATTTATATACCCAATTCTTTCATTTTTACAGCAAAATCATTCAACCTCTGAGCATAGCCCCATTCGTTGTCATACCAGGATAATAATTTGACCATATTGCCCTGGACGACTTTTGTATAATTTGCATCATAGATTGAAGAATGTGGGTTACCAATTATATCTCTGGAAACAATAGGATCTTCATTGTACTCTAAAATACCTTTCATATCTCCATTAGCATATTTTTTCATAACTTTATTAATTTCTTCAACAGTTACATCCTGCTCTAGAGTAACAACTAAGTCTACTAGAGAACCAGTAGGAGTTTGTGTTCTAACTGCCATCCCATCTAGCTTACCTTCAAGTTCAGGAAGTACATCGGTAGTAGCAACTGCTGCTCCAGTAGTTGTGGGAACAATATTTTCTCCTGCAGCCCGGCCGCGGGTGATTTTCTTCCATTTATATGGGCCATCTAAAATATTTTGAGATGATGTATAGGAGTGAATTGTGGTCATAAGACCTTTTTCAATCCCAAATTCATCGTTAAGAATCTTCGCTATCGGTGATAAACAGTTCGTTGTACAGGAAGCATTGGAAATAATGTCATCTTTGTCTGGATTGTATTGATTACCATTTACACCTAATACAACTGTGAGATCTTCATTGGATGCAGGAGCAGAGATTATAACTTTCTTAGCACCTGCTTCTAGGTGCTTTTTAGCATCATTAGCATCTGTAAAGAGGCCGGTTGATTCATATACTACTTCTACTCCTAAATCACCCCAGGGAAGTTCTGCAGGGTCCTTTTTGTTGAATATTTTAATTTCTTTTCCGTTAACAATGATCGACTTATCAGTATGGTCAACCTGACCATCGAATGTGCCGTGATTAGAATCATATTTTAGTAAATACGCCAATATCTTTGGCTCCACCAGGTCATTAATTGCTACAAATTCAATTTCGGGATTATCAATAGCACCCCTTAAAGCCTTTCTACCGATTGCTCCAAAACCATTAATAGCTACTTTTACTTTCATCTTTATTCCTCCTTATTTATAATTATATTTTTAATTAATTTACTTTTGTGTTAATTGGCAAACACAACCTATTTAAATTTGAGATTTCCCACCTCCCTTTATTGATATAATTTCCCTTGCGGTTATTTCATCAGTAATTAATATATCATGATATCGGGATGAAACTACAGAAATAATTGCCCGGGCTTTATCTACTCCCCCGGCTACAGCAATTACCTTATCAATATTTTTCAAGTCGGTCATACTTAAACCAACACTAGCCGTAGAATAAACAACTTGACCCTCTTCATTAAAGTATAGTCCAAATGCTTCTGCAATTGCCCCTTTATCTTTTAACTTTTTAATCTCACTTTCATCCATATCCCGACGGGAAGACATCAGCTCAGCAGTTCCGATCCCGTGAATTAATATATTGGACTGCTGAAGTTGGTCCAATGTCTTTTTAACCGAAGGCTCATTTGTAATCATCGTAAGGCTCTCCTGCGTGATATCATCTGGGATATGTAATAATTTATATTTGCCCCCCAATTTTTTGGCTATTTTGGAAGCAATGGTATTGGCCTGAATTTCTACTTTTTCTCCCAGCCCACCACGTCCCGGAATTACAGTTACCTCACGTGGTTCTTCTGTAAACAACATAGTTTCAGCTACCTGAGCTAAAGTAGAACCCCCTGTAACTGCAATAATATCATCATCTTTGATCAGTTCTTTTAAAAAACGGGAAGTAAATCTACCAATTTCTTTATTTATTATCTCTGAGTCTTTCTCCTCCGGAACTATCATTACCTTATTAATACCTAAAATACTTTCAATTTTATCTTCAAGATTAGCAATGTCTTTTATTTCTTTCATATATCTATCAAGTTCGTGTAAAAAATCCTCCCCATTTTCTGTAATAACTGTACCACTTTTAGTTATCTTTATATACCTTTTATCATACAGAAAATCGAGATGTTTTCTTACACTCCTGATACTTAAGTCCAGTTTCCGGGCTAAAGTCCGTCTCCCAATCGGTTGGTGATTAAAGACTTCTTTTAATATATTATATCTTATTTCCGCAACTTTTATCAATTCTGGGACAAGCTTTTTTTGTATTTTTAACAAATAATTCATCTAAGCCCACCTACCTTCGGGATTATTTTGTCCTTGCGGAACATTTTTGTCCCAATATTTCTAAAGAAAAGAAACTTTATTTTTTCCATATCATATATTAAATATTTTAGCTTAAAATCCTGCTTTAGAATTTATATTTTTTCTTCCTCTTAATCGAAGAAGGAATTCCCAGTTCATTTCTATATTTGGCTATCGTTCTTCTAGATAATTTTAAATTCTTTTTAGTCCTTAAAAGTTCAACAATTGCACTATCACTCAATGGTGAATTACTGTCTTCGTTTTTAATTAATTCTATAATTATGGCTTTTATACTGACTGTAGAAATATCATTTACTCCACCACTAAAAAAGAACTTAAAATCAAATATACCGCGTGGGGTCTGAATAAATTTATTATCTGTTGCCCTACTTACGGTCGATTCATGCATTTCAATTTCATCAGCTATCTCTTGCATGGTAAGCGGTTTTAAATATTTTACCCCCTCATCTAAAAAGTTCTTTTGTTTATCAGCTATCTTTTTAGCAATTCTATAGACTGTCATTCTGCGCTGTTCGATACTCTTTATTATCCAGAGCGCTGATTTAAATTTCTTTTCTAAGTAGTCATAGGTATCGTCTTTTTTGCACTTTTGCATCACTTCATAGTAATAGGGATTAATTCGAAGCAAGGGTGAGGCTTTATCGTTGAGTATTATCACATATTCATCATTTACCTTTTTAATTACAATATCGGGCATTATATACTGGGTCTTTTTATGGTCTGCAACCAGTGAGGCCGGTTTTGAAGTAAGTTTATCAATTATCTGAAGGGCTTTACTTAATCTCTCTTCCCTCCAACTGGTAGCATCCAAAATTTCTTTATGATCTTCAGTTACAATAGAATCTAAATATTTACCGATTAATAATTCGGCATCCTTTGTATCCAGCTCCATCTGTTTTAACTGGGTTAGATAACATTCTTTGACATTGGTAGCAGCTATACCGGCGGGTTCTAGCTGCTGAATCTTCTTTATAATATTCTTTACATATTCAATATCAACATCTAATTCTTCTGCTATTTCAGAAAGTGAAGTAGATAATAGTCCCCGCTCATCTAAATTACCCAGTATATATTCACCAGTTTCTATCTCCTCATTATCAAGAACCTCATAGAGCTGTTTTTCTAAGTATTCAAGTAAGTTGGGTTGATAGGTTACCATATTTTCATAATTGAAATCTTCCTGGTTATAGTTACTGCCGTAACGGTAACTCTGATATTGGTTTTTAATCCTATCATCAAGATGGTTTTCATTTTCTTCATGCTTTTCCAGGAGAGGGTTATCCCTCATCTCCTCTTCTATATATTCTTTTAACTCCATACTGGAATACTGCAGTAGCTTGATAGCCATCTGGAGTTTAGGAGTCATCACCAGTTCCTGCTTCTGTTCTAGATCTACACTTAAATTAAGAGCTAGATCCATTTTTCCCACTCCTTATCTTATCAGCAATTTTTTTTAAACGCCTAATCCTATTATATACACCAGATTTACTCAAGGTAGGTTTTAAGATCTCTCCTAGTTCTTTTAAACTGGCATAGGGATTTTCTTTTCTTAACAGGGCAATCTCTCTTAAACTTTCAGTAATGTTTTCTAATCCTTTTTCTTTTTCAATTAATTCTATATCGTCAATCTGCTCCATGGCTGCCTTAACGGTTTTATCCAAATTTGCTGTTTCGAAATTGACTCTCCTATTAACATTATTTTTAATTTCTTTAAAAACCTGAACATTCTCTAATTCTAAAAGAGAATTATATGCTCCCATTACATTTAACATTGTTGCAACATCATCATATTTTTTAAGATAAACTACATACTTCTTTTTGTGTTCTGTTTGATGAGGGTCGAGGTCAAAATTCTTCATCAACCTCATTATATCTTCGGCATGTGTTATATGTTCACATCTTATTTCTAAATGGTATGCTGCTTTCGGTTTATTTACAGAACCGCTTGCTAAAAAGACACCCCGTAAATACGCTCTCTGATAGTCGCGGTTTTCTTTAATCCAGTCTGCTACAGTAAATAATATACTGTGTGATTTGTCTAAAATTCCAAGGTTTTCTAGTAAATCATAGACTCCTTTTTGAGGAGTGATAAAGAGCTCGTATTTTTTCCGGTTTATCAAGTTATTCTGCTTAACTCTAATTTCACTATCAAATTCATATTCTTCTTTAATATATTTATATACTCGGCGGGCTAAATCCCCGTGGTAAACACCAATTTTAACCGCAAGATCACCTGAAGAAATCAAAATCGAACCATTCATTCTAATAATTGCAGCTACTTCAGCCTGATGAACTCCTTTTTTCTCTACTTCAAGATGTGCTAACTCGTGTTTTACGTGATCTGAAAAAGACATTTGATTTAATCACCAACTTTAATTATAGTTCAACTAATACTTCTGCTAACTTGTGGGGATCATGTCTAATATAATTTTCGGCCTGAATTAATTTTCCTTCCACTATATCTATATTCAATTTATTTAATTTGTCTATATCATCCTCAACAGGATAAGCACCTTCTTTGGCATACTTTTCCAGTAGATCTCTTTTGGTTCCATTCTGATTAACTATGATATAATCAAATATCTGACTACCGATATGGTCATAAACTGCTTTAATATGATCGTGGGCAGTATAGCCCGTTGTTTCACCCGGTTGGGTCATCACATTTGTGATAAATACCTTTTGTGCCCCACTTTTTTTGATAGTTTCTACCATCCCTTTAATCATAAGATTAGGGATCAAGCTTGTATAGAGACTGCCCGGTCCTACTAGGATATAGTCGGCTTCTAAAAGAGCGTTTTTAACATTTTCTGTGATCCTTACCGAATTAGGTTTCAGATAAACCCCATTAATTGTCTTATTTTTATCCGGTATTTCGGATTCACCTATCATTTTACTACCGTCTTCGTATATAGCACCTAAGTTAACTTTTTGATTGGTTGAGGGAAGAACCCTACCCCTAATCGCAAGAACTTTTGAAGACTCTTCTACTGCTTCTTCAAAATCACCTAATACCTCTGACATCGCTGCGATAAAAAGATTTCCGAAACTATGACCTCTTAAGTCACCTTCTTTATAAAAACGATATTGAAATAAGTCTTCCATTAAAGGCTCCTGGTCTGCTAATGCAACCAAACAGTTTCTAATATCTCCCGGTGGTAAGATATCAAGTTCTTCTCTTAATTTACCGGAACTACCTCCATTGTCAGCAACTGTCACAACCGCAGTAATGTTTCCAGTAAATTCTTTAAGACCCCTTAATAAGTTAGAAAGGCCTGTTCCACCACCGATAGCAACAACTTTTGGACCTTTTTGAAGTTGATTCTTTTTGTAGAGTACATTTACAAAATCATCATCTCTATATATTTCACTGTTCAATTTATTTATAAATCTATTACCGGCATAAATAATCATCGCCAGTGAAAAGATGATTAAAAATACCCCAACTATTATATTTGTATAATAGGGTAAAGTCCCACTCACATTATAGGCTGTCTCATAAATCAATTTGATCGTATAATCTACTATATTCACATGTAATAATAGAGCAATTCCAGTACTTAAAAGTATTAATCCTATAATCCCAATCAGAAACCATCTTTTAATACCTAAACCCGGATAGAGCCACTTTAAAAACTTCATCCTACCACTTCCAAATTATTTATTTATATCCCTGTGATTAATGGTAACTTCATATCCTTTCGCGTCTAAAAATTCCTTGAGTTTGAGAACGGTTGTAACTGAACGGTGATGACCACCTGTACAACCGATTGCTATACTCAAATGACTTTTGCCTTCTTTTTCATATTCGGGTATTAAGAAGTCAATTAAATCTAAAAATTTATCATAAAAACGTTTTGTAATCGGCCATTTTAAAATATAATCCTTAACTTCTTTATCTTTACCGGTTAATTCCTTTAAAGAATCCACATAATAGGGGTTAGCTAAAAACCTTACATCAAATACCATATCTGCATCCAAGGGAATACCATATTTAAAACCAAAAGAAATTACATTTATAGTTAGACCCTGTAAATCTTTATCTTCACCGGAATAATCCCGTTTTAATTTCTGTATAAAGTCTTTTATTGAAATACTGGTTGTGTCTATGACATTATTCGCTTTACCGCGCAGCTGTTCTAGCTTCTTTCTCTCTTCCCGGATAGCGTCTAAGACCCGTCCCTCTTTTTCGAGGGGGTGCCTACGTCTGGTTTCTTTATATCTATCGACAAGTGCTTTGTCAGAAGCTTCTAAAAATAATATTTCATGAGCGATTTGGTTTTCTTCCAGGTAGTTTAATTTTTCAGTTAAGTCCTCGAAGAATTTACCACCCCTGATATCGCTGACCACGGCAATCTTATTCATTTCAGAGTGAAGGCATAGTTCTGCAAATTTAGAAATCAAATCAGGAGGAAGGTTATCAACACAGAAATAGCCACTATCTTCAAAAAAGTTAAGTGCAGTAGATTTACCTGCTCCCGACATTCCAGTTATTAAGATAAATTTCATAGTTTTATACACTCCTATAATCTTCTCCAGTTCAATTTTATAACATTATATATAACTTGTAAAATATTATTAAGCTAAGACAGGAAACCTTTCTTTAAGAATCGTGAACTCTGCAGGTAACATTCCGGCACTTTCACCGTCTATATCTATTAAAACCCTCTCTTCAGATTCTATTTTCACATCTTTCCCTTTTAGATAATCTATTTTCGGGTAATCTAGATGAGTACCCTGGTAAGCTTTATAAAGGTTCAAAAGTGTTTCTGCTTTAGTTAAGTCCCCGAGGATGAGGATATCAAAAAAACCATCATCGATCTCTGCTTCAGGGGCGATCGGCATCCCTCCAGCAAAGTATTTACCCAAACTTACCATCACACTATTTGTTAAATTGTTTTTTACTAATTTCTGATCTACATCAAGTTTCATTACCTTGTTTTCATATCTAATTAAGGTCCGGATAGCCCCGAATAGATAGGTTAGTACGCCCCCCATTAATTTGGAAGCGCGATTTACATATTCTACTGTTTCTCCTCCAATTCCGACATCAGCTGTATTCACAAAATATCTTTCGGTTTTTTTCTGATCAAAATTATTGTATTTTATTTTACCTAAATCCACCCATTTTTTTTGATACCGGTTGTAAACATCTATCACTGTTTCTATCTTTTTATCTAATCCCAGGCTTTTCACATAATCTGAACCAGTACCCTGTGAAAATATTAAAAGTACCGCATCCTCTTCGATGAGCTGCCCATTATCAAAAAATCCATTTACGATCTCATTTACCGTGCCATCCCCACCGACTGCCATTATGGTCTTATATCCTTTATTCAAACCATTTTTAGTTAAGTTAACAGCATGGCCGGGATAGTGGGTTTCTTTTATATGAAGGTCCAGCCCGGCTTCTTTGAATTTTTGCCGATATCGGGGCCACCTTTTACCGGTTTTCCCATTTGAAGACATCGGATTTACTATTGTATATATAATATTTTCTTTTGGCTTTAAGTCTGCTTGATTATTTTTTTGCAAAATTAATCACCTATATTTATAATTTCTTTCTAATTACTTATTATCCTCTATTATTATACTTATAAAAAGGAAAAACCACCTCTCTCAGGTGGCTACTGATTTAAAACTGTTTGTGCTTTTTTCAAAAAGAATTCTTCTGATACTGCTAATATCTTTAAAACATTTGTCTTTTTAATTTTCAGCTTTTTAGCTCCATAAAAGAGATCAGTATTGCCTTCCACTAACTCTAGGGTGGCATATCCCATCGCATTATTAACTGAGTAAAACTTTCTATAACCGCTCCATTCCTGGGGTATTGCGTGATAGTAATCCAACAAAGCCCCCGAATGCCGCTTCACATCTTTTACCATTTTAGATAGTGCATCTAATGATTTTTCTTCAAAAGACGGGTCAATAATTTCTGTTTCGGTTATACCAAGTTCTTGTAACGGCCAATAATGTTTTCTATGATTCATTATATCGAGCTTTATATCCCTTATTATATTAACTTTCTGTAAAAATAGGCCGGCTTCCACAAAATTTTTCTCTAAAATATTTTTATTTTCCCCTGTAATATCCCCTACTTCTATTAAAAGGTCAGTTAAAAATCCTCCTACAGTACCGGCCACATAATAACAGTATTCATCTAATTGAGAGAAGGTATTGACCTCTTCATCTAAATAATATTTCATGCCTGCGTTCATCTCTTTTAACCATCTAAAAGAAATCTCCTGGATTTCAGGTTCAAGAGAATCAAAACATATTTTTAATTTATCCGTGTTTTCAACCAGTTTTTTAATTGAGCCTGTAAAGTTACCATCCATTCCTTCTATTTTTGAGATTACTTGTTTTTCATTGTTTAGTTCTGAATTAAATAGTTTTACAACTTCATCCATATATTCTCTTCTCAGTTTATTGTCAAGATCACCTTCATCCTCAAAACTATCGAGTAATCTATCCTGGAGATAAGTAATCATGACAGGTACCCGGATTCTTTCATCAAGTAATGGAATAGTAAGAGCAAAACTCCTTGAAACTTTCTGCATGATAGCCCTACAAAAGTTAATCGCTTTCTTGTTCTTTTTCAGCATCTTCCTTAACACCAGACCTTTTTATAATTATTTTTTCAAACACATATACGATCAAACTCAATAATAGTAACAATATAAGATATATATAATAACCACTTTTTATAAACCCTTTTTTATCTCCAGTATAAACAGGCTCTACCTGTGGATAGTCCTCTTCGTAATCACTCAATAGTTCAGTCTGACTGTTTTCAGGTGGAACTATCAGATCAATTACTCGGGGGGCATATTCACTATTAGCTTTACCCTCTGTAGAAAAAAACCAGGTATTAACTTCTCCCCTAACCTCTCGGTAATGACCATATCCAAAAGGATCGAAACCTCCTACTAATATATATAAGTAAGCATTTTTAAGTGAACCGATCTTTTCTTTCTCGATTTTTAATTTTATTTGGTTTTCTTCCACACTAATCTCTGGGTTCTTAATTACCCAGGGAACATCATCACCCGTTACTGAGAAATCAACCACATCTTTTTCCCGGTCATCGGGTGAATATAAACTAATCCACCAGCCATTAATCGTTAGGAGTTTGTTCCAGGGATACTCGGGATTTAATCTTACATTTGCCCCTTTTTCTAATAATTCGGTTGAACCACCTTTCTCATTATCTATGTATATTTCAATTAAAGGTAAACTAAATCCATAACGGGAATTCCAGACATCAACCAATTTCGTGAACTTAAACTGAAATTCATACTTCTTTTCTAATTCAAGTACTTTGAATTCTATAATATCGAACAATCCATCATAATTTTGAAAGACCGGGTGTTGAGGGTATCTATAATGCCCCGGCCCATAATCATCTCCAGTCGGATCTATTCTACTAAATAACACATCATCTTCTGCCTGGATAACCATATTAAATGAAGTGAGAAAAATTAAAATAAAAATTCCCACTATATATTTATGGCCTTTTTTCATCATTACTCCCCCAATCATTACGGTTTAATAAAGACAGTCTCCCATAGCAACAGCAACTGCTCCCATTACTCCTGTATCTTTACCTAACCCTACTTCCTTTACCTGCAGATTTTCAAGATTTGATGTCAATGCCCTTTCCTGCAAAGTAGCTCTCAATTCATCTATGAAAAGTTCTTGGGCATGCATAACTCCCCCACCTAATACAACAATCTCTGGATCGAAGAGATTAACGACGTTAGAAATTCCAACTCCCAATAAGCAACCGGTTAATTTAAATATTTCAACAGCCTGTTTATCGCCTGCTCTGGCTGCTGCTGCAATCAAAGGAGCATCAACCCGATCAGGATTATTCTCACTGTATTCTTTAATTAAACTATCTGCCTCTTTTTTCAGTACTTCTCGCCCTCTTCGGGCAATAGCAGTTCCAGAAGCAACTGCTTCAAAACAGCCATAATTCCCACAGCCACATTGATAATTACTGTCGGGAATCAAAGTCATATGGCCAACTTCACCTGCATTTCCTTTACCTCCATGAAATATTTTCTTATCAATTATAATACCGCCCCCGATCCCGGTACTAATCGTAAGGTAAACAATGTTATCGGCCTCTCGGCCTGCCCCAAAATGCTTTTCTCCCAGGGCAGCAGCATTTGCATCATTTTCTAGAATGACAGGGATTCCCGTCATATCCTCCAGTATTTTTACAATTGGAACATTTGTCCATGAAAGATTAGAGTTTTCAATTATTAAACCTTTTTCAAGGTCTAAAGGGCCGGGACTACCTACTCCAATTCTTTTTACATCTTTCTTTTTTATAGAACTATTATTAATCACGCGGTCTATACTGTCTTTAATATTAGAGATTATCGTTTTTTCTCCTTTATCGGACTCGGTCTGCTTCTGAGCTTTATTTAAAATTAGGCCCTTTTCGTCAGCAAGGGCTGTCAAAATTTTTGTACCACCGATATCAATTCCGATATAATAATCTTCACTCATCAGTATTCAGCTCCTTTATCTGTAATTTATCATACTCCGAAGCAATACTAATGGTTCCATTTAAAATCATTAGTACAAGGAAGTTCATCAATAAAATAGCCATTCCAAATCCAGTTACTACCAAAATTGCAGTTAGAATAAATACAACCAAAACCCAAAGGAAGGAAAAAACTACATTATCGATTACTACTAGAAAAGAATTTTTGATAATATGTCTGATCTTTTTTTGTCGGTCCATTGATAAAAATCCCCAGAAATAAGACTGCATCATGGAAAAAAAGATAATTATATAGAGTACCAATACTGCTAAAATTAACATAAATAAGCTATCGGCACCTTTTCTTAAAAAGAAGATGAAATCAAGTATTAAAAGTAGGTATATAAAAAAAGTAAAGAGAAAACCTAGGAGGCCTCTCTTGAAATTTTCCTTAATATAAATAAAATAATTTTTGATAGAAAAATCCTTATAATTAATATAATCTATACCAATCATCAGTCCTGCCATGAAAAAAGGGCCTAAAAAAATAAGGGGTACAATTAAAAGTGGATAAAAACCAGTAAGTAGACCGGAATATCCCGTAAAAATAACGGCAGCAGAAATGAAAAACCAAATAATATTTAGAATTGCAAATTTAAATAGTTTATCATATGTCTGAGCTGTTGAATCCTTGAGTACCTGCCAAATTTTCACTATAATGCCCCCTCTTATAATCGTTAAAAATTCAAACTTATTATATCACTAATAAATTTTAATGTAAAGAAAAGGAAAAGCCCCATTAAAGGGGCTTATGATTCTCTATATTTTTAAATATTTTATTTAATCATCACTAACCCTCTTATCATGAATTGGCCGAGATATTTTTTCCCAACGTTTAGCTAATGCTTCAAGTTCTTTCCCGACTTCTTCACTTACTACATCCTCTGCCCCTTTATGAGTAGGATCAGCTCCTGATTCTTTAACTATTTCTCGTAAGGCTGGATTATTATCGATTATAGGACAAGGTCTAAGTGAGTTTTCATTAAAGGGTTGTCTTTTTTGATATTCTTTAAATAAAGGATTATTTAAGGCCTCTTTTATAGAGATTTCTTTTATGTTATCAGTTGAAAAGTGGACAAAAGCACAAGGTTCTACATCACCTTTTGCATTGATATGAAAATACCTTCTACCCCCGGCAATACAACCTCCACTATAGGTTCCGTCATTCCAGAAGTCTATAGAAAAGAGAGGCTTATTTGCTCTTAGTTCATTAATTCTCTCAGCCATAAAAGCCCTCTGCTCAGGGGTTAACATCATGTCTAAATTAGGGTCTTTACCGATCGGCATATAGTGAAAAATCCAACTATATACAGCACCTTTTTCAATTAACATATCATAAAATTCATCAGATTCGAACAGGTCATATACATTTTCGCGGGTAGCGGTAAGACTTGTTCCAAATATTATACCCCGTTCCTGTAAACGATCCATAGTTTCCATAATTTTATCATAAACACCTTTACCTCTACGCCGGTCTGTGTGTTTTTTACCACCTTCCATACTAATTGCGGGAGTAATATTACCTAATTCGAGCATTTTATCAGCCATTTCGTTATCAATCAAGGTTCCATTAGTATACATCATAAAACCTACGTCAGGATGTTTTTCAACAAGTTCTAATAAACGAGGATATACGGTTGGTTCTCCACCTGAAAAGATAATGAAATAAATGCCCAGTTCTTTTGCTTCATTAATTATACGGTCCATAGTTTCAAAACCCAGGGTATCACTTTTATCATATTTACCGGCCCAGCAGCCTTTACAGTTTAAATTACAAGCACTAGTGGGATCCATCAGAATAGCCCAGGGAATACCGAATCCTAATTTCTCTGCCATTTTTTGTTGATAGGGTAAACCTAATAAAGCAGAATTGACAAAAAAGTTCATTAAAAGTCCTTCTATATAACTGGGAGCTATATGATCAAGTTTTTTTAGATACTGTTCAATCACAGGGTTTTTCTTAAAGTTCTCTCTGATTACTTCAATCTGTCTATGGTTTTTATCTCGGCTGGCTAATTTATCAGCGAGATTTAAAATTTTAAGAAAGTTGTTCTCTGGATCTTTTTTTACATAATCTAGAGCCTTTTCCACCAATTTGTCTGCAGCAAATTTTTTAGCAAAATTAAAATTACTCATCTTAATCCCTCCTAATATTATCTTAACAACACTGACTAGTTAGTTACATCCATTTCTATTTATTATGATAGCTCTTTTTAAAATGAGTTTCAATTCATTATTAACTTATCAAGTATCATTGCTACTCCATCATCCTCATGGTGTGGAGCAACCATATCAGCTTTTTTCTTAACATCTTCAGGAGCATTTTCCATCGCGATACCTGTACCTGCATATGAGAGCATTTCTATATCATTATAACTATCACCAATTGCGAGAACTTCTTTTCTCTTAATATCTTTTTCCTTAACTAGCTGTTGGAGGGTATGGCCTTTATTTACACCTTGAGCTCCTATTTCAATAAAGTATTGTTTTGATTCGGTAACATTTATTTTATCGCCGTATTTTTGTTCTAAATAGTTTATATAATATTTGTGCAGCTCTGGATTATCTTCTATGATAAGTACTTTGGTGGGCTCAACTAAGTCTAGTTCGGTCAAGTCCTTTACTTGATTTGCCTTTATACCAGATATCTCTTCATATCTTCGCTTATATTTATTGTCTGTATCCACATATAGTTTATCATCTTGATACAAATTTATATGAAGTCCTTCTTCTTTTATATCTCTAATAATTTCTTTCGCATGTTTTTTGTTAATAGGTTTATGGTAAAGAGTTCTATTAGTTTCTATATCTTTTACCATAGCACCGTTATATACTATTGCAGAATTTTTGAGAGATAGATCCTTTAAATAAGGTTTAGCTGAAACATACATCCGGCCGGTTGCTATAATAACTTCTAGTCCTTTTGACCTGACCTTCTTTACGATTTCTTTGTTTCTTTCACTTATTTTATGTTCACCATTTAACAGCGTGTTGTCTAAATCAATCACTATCAATTTATACAAAATAATTTCTCCTGTTCTATATAGGTGTATAAACGTATTGAGGGGAGTTCCCCACAATATCGTAAACTTTTTCTAATATAATTTTAATTGATTCTCTTACATATTTCAACAATTTAGCCAAAAAATTTAGCGGATAATTTATATACTTTTTCTTGTAATTTACTTAATGCTTCTTCATTATCAATATTTTTTAGACATTCAAATATATACTCGCCAATTAATTCCATCTCTTTTTCCTCCATACCTCGGGTTGTTACAGCTGGAGTACCTATTCTAATTCCACTGGTTACAAAAGGACTTCGGGTTTCAAAAGGAATGGTGTTTTTGTTTACTGTAATTCCAACACTATTTAAAGCATTTTCTGCTTCTTTTCCTGTAATATCGGTGTTATTTAAGTCCACTAACATCAGATGGTTATCAGTACCGCCCGAGACAAGCCTTAAACCATAACTCTTCAATTTCTTAGCCAGAGCTTGAGCATTATCTATAATCTGTTTTTGGTATTCTTTAAAATCATCTGTCATTACTTCTTTAAAACCAACTGCTTTTGCAGCAATTATATGCATTAAGGGTCCACCCTGGATACCCGGGAAAATAGCTTTATCGATATCTTTGGCATCTTCTTCTTTACATAGAATCATCCCCCCACGGGTACCTCTCAGTGTTTTATGAGTAGTTGTGGTTACAAAATCAGCATGTTCAACTGGGTTAGGATGGTAGCCTGCTGCCACTAAACCAGCAATATGAGCCATATCAACCATTAAGTAGGCTCCAACTTGATCTGCAATTTGTTTAAACCTTTTAAAATTAATAACCCTCGGATAGGCACTGGCTCCAGCTACAATAAGGGTTGGTTCATACTTTTTAGCCAATTTTTCCACCTGGTCGTAATCGATAATTTCTTCATCTTTTGTAACACCATAATGTACAAAATCAAAGTACTTGCCTGACATATTAACGGGATTACCGTGAGTAAGGTGTCCACCATGGTTTAAATCCATAGCCAATATGGTATCCCCTAAAGGTACTTTAGCAAAATATACAGCTTGATTAGCCTGTGAACCAGAATGCGGTTGAACATTAGCATGTTCAGCACCAAAAATCTTTTTGGCTCTATCAATAGCTAAATCTTCAACTTTATCCACTTCTTCACAGCCGCCGTAATATCTTTTATGGGGATATCCTTCCGCATATTTGTTAGTTAAGACCGATCCGGCTGCTTCTAACACAGCCTCACTAACAAAATTTTCTGATGCAATTAGTTCAATATGTTTGGCCTGTCTTTCTTCTTCTTTTTTAATAAATTCTGCAATTTTAGGGTCTACTTCTTTAACTGTACTCAAGATATATCAACTCCTTAGTTATTATAAATGACTAACCTCTATTACATTTATTTATTCTCTATGTATGAATTAAATCCTGCTTCGATATTTATTATATTTAAATCTCATTTTAATATTTTAAATTTTAATTAATTGAGTTATAAAATAAAAACCGGAGCTTTTTGGCCGAGCTCCGGTCGTGTATATTAAAAGTTATGTTTTTTATTCAGGACTAATAACATCTACCGGACATACTTCAGCACAAGCTGCACAATCAATACAGAGGTCAGCATCAATTACATATTGAGTTTCCCCTTCGCTTATAGCATCTACAGGGCATTCAGGTTCACATGCTCCGCACATAATACATCCATCTGAAATAACATATGCCATAAATATACTTCACCTCCTTGAAAATGTATAAAAATTACTTATTTTATTACTTTTAAAATTATTATATATATACTTGTCTTAATTGTCAAAAAGTATTACTTAGAGGTTTCTGTCAAAAAAAGGTAGGAAATATAGAAACCTCATATTATATTATTAAACTGTTACTATTGATTTTAAACCTTTAAGCCAACCCCTACCGCTAAAAGGTCCCACTATAGCTAAAGCTTTTGCCTGTAACCATCCTTCTCAATTTCTTTCAAATTTACGCGTTCTTTATTTTAATTGTTTGACTGGATTATTAATTTTGTAATATTTATCTTCTAACCGTTCTTTTAATTCATCATTATACTTTAATATTAATATTTTAAGCATTGCTTCTGCATTATTGTCGTTAATATTGCCTTCGTGAACTACTCGGCATTGAAATACCGAGCTTCATAGTCGCTTGATCTTATGGGACATAAGATGAATTTCACCCGTAACATCGATCAAGTTACCTATTCGGGTAGTCCATACCCACTACTCCTATCCTTTTACAGACTCGGAGATACTTTTAGTTTATATTTTAAGCTACAAATATATCTTTATTCCAAGA
>JAWOEZ010000102.1:0-19257 GCA_046482435.1 Halanaerobiales bacterium | reverse complement strand
CCAATATATACTTATCAAATTCATTCCCCTCTCTATAATTCAGATTTAAAACTCTTGTTTTTTAATAATCTTTACTTATAATTATAATATAGATGGTCCTCTATAGTATTAAAATAGATCTTTGTCAGTTCAAAAAAAATATATGAATGATTAAATTTCATATCTACAAGCCTTGCTTTAAAAGCATAAATAAAACTATTGAAAATAAAAAGGCTTCACCTGCTTTTATATAATATAGTTAATAGCAAGAATATAATATACACAACAAAGGTGAAACCTACTAATTATATTCAACAAATGAATCTATTTTCCTTGAAAGCTTTGTTTGATCTTCAAAAAAAGGTTATGATTACTTTAAGGATAATATGCCTAATTTTGCTATATAATATTGAAGATAATAATATTTGTTATAACCCACTTTGTTAAGCCTAGATAGTTATTAAATTAGGATAAAGTATTAAAATCATTTTTTATAATAAAAAAAATCCCCTTAATATTTGATATATCTAGGGGAAATAAAGGTTAATTTTTTTTACCTCAACTTTTTGTTCTTTTTACCAGAATCAGTTAAATCTACTAATCGATCTGGAAAAGGATCTATAAAGCTCTGATTTTTTAAATAAACTATATCATACTCTATTATCCAGGCTTTAAGCACGTGAATTGGTACTGATAAAGGAACTTTGTTTTCTCGATATTTATCAACAATAGTTAAGAAAAATTCTTTTTCATTTGAAGTTAATTCATTTTTGAAATATCCAAAGATATGGCTCAAAACATTTAAGATGCTTCTATAATTTGGTTTCTCCTTAAATATTTCAATCAGTTTATTTTTATATAGATTATAGACTTTTTCCGGATTATGGTTTTCATGATTGGCTACTATTCTACCCATCTCTTTTAAAATGTTTTGATTATAAGCCATTAGTAAATATTTATTATCGGTGTGAAATTTCACTAAATTCTTCATCTTTTGGGTTTCTTTAATTTTTCTAAATTTTGCAAAGGTAAATAATTTAGTTAAAAAATGCTCTCTCAATTTTAAATTATTTAACCGTCCATCCCCTTCAACAGCTGAAAAAGGAAATAACTCAATAGCCTTCTGGGCAAAAAAACCTATCCCCCTTTGATGAATTACCTGGCCCTGAATATCAGAATAAATTTTTACTTTTTTCGGCCCACAGCTAGGTGAACGCTCTTTGAAAACAAACCCATCAATATTATCAAATTTATTTAAAAATTCTTTAGAAAAATTATTCATTTTTTCAGTAAGATCTCTTTCTGTTTTCGGTTGAATCAACCTAAGTTCTTCTTTATTGTCCTTGCTTCTAACTATTCTAATAGTTTGTCTAGGAACACCTAAACCAATCTCAATTTCAGGACAAACTGGCTGAAATTCTACATGTTCACTTAATTTATCAATAAAATCTATATTAAAGATTTGTCCGTTGTAATAGCAGGGCTCAAACCCGAGACATTTACTTATCACAATTTTAGGTTTAACAAACTCCATTTTACTACCCCTTCTATTTTTTAATTAACTCCAAAAATACCTGATGTAAACTTGCTTCCCTGGTGTGGATACTTAATATATCAAATTCTTCCTTTAACTTATCTATAACTTCTCCAAGTTTGGCTTTATTAATCGGCAACTCAATTACAATTTTTTCAGTCTCTTCTTTTATATATTCAATATCCACTATATTTTTTAATATATTGAATTTAGAATCATCTCTTCTAATTATTACTTCTATTTGCTTTGTTCCAAATTCGCTTTTTAATTCAGAAGGAGGAGTTATAGTTACAATTTCTCCTTCATTAATAAAAGCAATCTTGTCACAAAGTCGGTCCGCTTCTTCCATGAAATGGGTACTGATCAGAACAGTTTTTCCCTCCCCCGTAAACTGTTCTACTGCCCGGTGAATCATTTCTACCGACTGGGGATCAAGGCCACTTGTCGGTTCATCTAAAATTAATAATTGGGGGTCACTTAATAAAGCCCGAGCAATTAGTAATCTCTGCTTCATCCCTTTGGAATAATTTTTAACCTGTCTATTTCCTGCAGAGCTTAAATCGAAGAAATCTAATAATTCTTCTACCTTCTTATATTGTACATTATACAGGTCTGAAAAAAATTTAAGGTTTTCCCTCCCGGTCAATCTCTTATATAAATTATTGTTTTCAAAAACAACACCAATTTTTTGTTTGGTCTCTTTAGTTAATTTTTTTGATCTATGACCGAAAAGATAACTCTCCCCAGAGCTTGGACTTAATATCCCTGTCAGTATATTCAAAGCAGTACTTTTACCGGCACCGTTTGGGCCAAGGAAACCAAAAACTTCTCCTTTTCTAACTTTAAAGGAGATCCCTTTGAGAGCCTTTACTTCCCTATATTCTTTTTTTAAATCTTCTATTTCAATTGGATATCGTTCTGTATTCAACTTATAAACACCTACTTTAATCTTTATTTATTACATTAGGGTCCCATAATAAGTAATTCTGACTCTTATAATTTACGGCATAAGTTTCTTTTTCAATAATTTTTTCTTTTTTTCCACCGGCATTTTTATAGTTAGTCTTATATTTTATTGTTATTTCATATAAGCCATTATTTTCCTTATCAGTTATTATATCTTCAAATGCGTCCGGCCACTTTTCTAAGGTGGTTACTTTTAAAACCTCAACCTCGGATATTTCTATATTATATTTTGAGGTATTTTTCTCCTGAAATTTAATATAGGTCTCTTTATCTAGTACCTCTCTTATTTCAGGATGCATATTATTATAGACTTCTTCAAATTCGTTTTCTTGATATTTCTCATAAACCTTATATATATAATCCTCTATCTCATCTAAATTATTTTCCTCATTAGCAAAACCGGTTAGTGTTAAGGTTCCTAATAATATAAATATTAATATAAAAAGAAATATTTTTTTAAATTTCATCAATTATACACCCTCTTAAATACATAGAATAAAACAGCAGATAATACTACTGCAAAAATCATTAAAATGGATAAATTATACCAAAGCATACTATAATTAATATTTACACTTAACAAATTATTTACAATTTGAAATAAATAATATGTTGGGAAAAATTTGGCAATTATCTCTGTGAAATCCGATAAATTATATATTAAAGTCGGAAATAAAAGTGGAAAATAGATCATTGTTCCAATAGACCTAGCAGAAGACTGTGAATCTGATTTTGCCCCAATTATTAACCCAATCACATTAAATACTAAAGAACCCAAAAATATCGCTAAAATCATCATGACTATATTATTAAAGGGTTGTCTGTAAAATCCATTTATAAAAAGCATAATAAGAGCTGTAATGGTAGATAAAATTACGCCTGAAAGGATTTTACCCATTAAAAACAGTAGGTTGTCCGCAGGGGTTATATAAATAGCATCCATCGTTTTATTCTCTTTTTCTTCAGCCAGATTACCTGAAATTATCAATACTCCAATCATTGTTATAGTAATGGTTAACCAGATCGGAAGAAAATTTAATTTTCCTTCTATTTGATTTACAGAGTTAACTTGTAATTCATATTGAGGTTCTATTCCTAAATAATTATCAATAATTTTTTCTAATTGATTCTGCAAAAAAAAGTAACTATTCGTATTTGCAGCATTTAGATATAATTCAAAATCTTTTTCATCTTTTATATGGATTATACCATCAATATCCTCACCAATTTCTGTTTCTGCAACACTTACCTGATCATAGTTATATACACTTATATTAGCAATATTTGATGTTACAAAATTATTAAAACCACTATTGATTTCATCAACTATTCCTATATTGAAATTTTTATTTAAACCAGCATCTTCTATGATTAAAAAAAATAATGATGCTAAAAGTGGTAATAAAATTACAATTATTATTGTTTTGTTACGGATAAATTCTTTCATATCTTTTTTTATTACTGATTGAATAATCGATAAAAAATTCATTTTAATTCACCTACATAAATTATATCTAATTTTTTAAAAAATAAAAAAGGATATTTTATACCAGAGAGAAATATATGAGTAAGGGGCAAAAATGCCTAAAAGGAGCTTAATATAATTATGAAAAATATTCTTAATTATAAATCCGTCAAAATATTAATTTCGATTATTTTGTTATCCTTAATATTACTATCCCCCTCTATTGCAGCCAATCAATTAGATAATAGTCTAACAATTAATAAAGAAGCCTTAAAACAAGGGGAAGTACTAACTATAAAAATAGATACCTCATCACCCATAACAAAAATATTTTTTAACAACGAAACTTATAAAACCAGAAAGCTTAATGGTAATAAAATAACATTAATCCCCATATCTTACTGGACTAAACCCGGACAATATACACTAAAAATATCCGCCCAGAAACAAACTTTAAATAAATCTATTACAGTATTATCGGGAGATTTTGACAATAGTTATCTAGAAGTCAATCAAGAAATGGAAGAAATAGTAAATCCAGATAAAGAAGAAATCATCAAAAAGAAAAAAGAAGACAAACAACTAATTAATAAAGCTAGGAGTTCAAGTTCCCCACAAAAATTGTGGAGCAGTAATTTCATCTGGCCGGTCCAGGGAGAAATAAGTACAGACTTCGGAGCAGCTAGATATATTAATAATGAATTACAGAGCCGGCATTCTGGAATCGATATCGCAGTTAAAATTGGTACTGAAGTCAAAGCAACCAATGATGGTGTTGTAAAACTGGCTAATAATTTACTTGTAACAGGAAAAACTATAATAATTGACCACGGCTGGAATGTTTTTTCTGGTTACAGCCATCTTTCTAAAATTGATGTAAATGTCGGTGAAAAAGTAAAAAGAGCTCAAAAAATTGGGGAAATAGGTTCAACAGGTTTTTCAACAGGCCCCCACCTACATTGGACTATTAAAATTAATTCAATATACATTAATCCCAAATCAATTGTTAATAATAAGCAATTCATATTAAAATAATATTGTATAAAGTTTAACAAATTAAGGAAGGGTAATAATTTTTAATTATTTCCCTTCCCTTTTAAAATTTATTAAGGAGTCATATTATTTAGATAATATACGACTGCCCAAATCACTACTATTAAACCAACTACTTCTAACAAAAATATCACTCCCTTCTTAACCCTTTTTAACTATATAATACTCCATTTACTTATAAAACCAATTTTACAATTTTATTCTATCACAGATCGTTGTATAAAAAAAGTAAATTGTATCTATTCATCAATTTTTATAACAGAATTGGAACCGCATTCTGGACAGATTTTCCCATGCTTATTACAACCCCGTCTTTTACGTCTCCGGTTTAATTTCAAGACAAACTCTGCCCCACATTCTTTACATTTATATAATCCTTTATCTAACTCATAATCCCCACCTTCAAATCTAATTGCTTTACCTGCTAATAATGCTCTTGCAACTTTTTCATGGGCTTTGGTTATAATTCTTTGAAAAGTTGGCCGGGAAATATTCATTTTTTCAGCACTCTCATTTTGATTTAAACCCTGCAGATCTTTTAACCTTAATGCTTCTACTTCCTCTAAAGTTAATAATACCTCTTCAAGTTCTCTACCGGGAATCCCTGCCGGCTTAAAAAATCTAATATGAGGTATATTTTTAATTCTTCTGCGTTTAGGAGGTCTTGGCATCAAATCACCTCTTTCTTTTCTTAATTATATATTATCATCAATTTACACATATTTAAAGATTTTCCTTATTTATCATCATCTCTCCTTTTTATTATTAAGTTATATTCTCCATTAAAGGGCCTTAAACCTCCTTGAAATAAATCTGTAAACCAATTCATTGTATTTGGGAAAGGACCTTCCCCGGGATAATTTGGTAAAATTTTTCTCATTTTTAAAGCAGCTCGTCGCCCAAAGTCTTCCTCACTTTCTTTTTCTTTGCATCTAATCAATTCACCGATCTGTATTTCTACTGGATTTCTGAAAGATAATTTTTTGGTACCGGCTATCGCTATAGGCAGAATTGGTATTTCCATTTTTTTAGCTATAGAAAATACTCCAAGATGAAAAGGGAATATTACTCCTTCTGCGTGGCCCAGCCTGCCTTCAGGAAAGACTGCTAAATTATTACCATTTTTTATAATTCTGACCATTGCCCTTAAAGCTTTAATCCGTGATCTAGGATTATCTCTCTCAATAGGAACAATCGGTTTTCCCATAAAATCTATAACTCGCTTCTGCCCTTTCTTATCATAAATCCCCTCATTTTCAGCAATAAATATAATTTTGGGACTCGAGGGTAAACTCATTAAAATAAAAAAGGGATCACTCCAATTTAAGTGGTTGGAAATAATTATATAATTTCTATTTTGCGGTATATTATTTTTCCCTTTAACATTTACATCCAATAATATATTAAATAAACCTTTAACTATATATTTGGCAATATAAAAAGGAACTGGTGGACTTGCTATAATGATCACCCCTTTATAATTATATATTCAATATTAGTAATCTATCTACTCCTTTATAAACTTTTAGATACTTTTTCATATATAATTTTTAATTTAGAAAGAAGAATAAACCTGTACTCTTAATATTTTATTTAAACTCAACATAACAATTATTAATAAATTTAGTGAATCTCTCCCCCTAAATCAAATAGATTTAGGGTGCCTTTCTTTTAACATTTTTGATAAAAGGCTTCACCCCTTTTTTTAATAGAATATAGTAGTTATGTATTATACTAAATAAATATCTTTTTAATAGGCTTATATTATTTTTATTTTTGTAATAAATAATATTCCCATATAAAATCCTTTTCTTTCATCAAATTATTAGAGTTTATATTCAAAAAATGGAGCTTATCAGCGGCAGTTATCTCGACCTTTCTCCCATCATTTCTCTCTATATAAAAGCTCTCTTTAGGTACATAGCCCTCAACTTCATAATATTTTTTCTCGTTGGTATAAGCCTTTAAAACTTTTTCTTTATAAACAAATTTATTAGTTGATTTAATAAAGTAAAGTCTTTCTTCTTTTTCTAAAATGATGCCTCCTTCAAGTGAGACTGCTATCCTATAATTGTTATCGTTAAAATAATTTCTTAATTCCTCTATTCGATTAGTAGATAATGATAACTTTAACTCGCCATCTTTTAAATAAAAGTCCCCATCTTTTATGTATAACATTGATATAATATTATCTACATATTTTAATATTTCTTTTTCTTGATAACCACGCCTTATGTTTTCACTTTTATTATCAATTATAGGTGTGAAAACAAACAACTTTTTGTTTCCAATTTCCTTTCTTAGATAACTAAGGACTTCCAGATACTTCTCTGAGTTATTTTCGGAGTCAAGATTAATCCATTCTAGATCAACTACTATCCCATCATAATCTAAATTAATATCATCTAGTTTATTTAAATTAGAATCTATTATTTTTTGATAATCTTCATAAATCTCTAAAAATGAATCACTACCAAAACTGTCTAAAAACCAAATATAAAATTCTTGCCCTTGTTCATCAAGCTGATTTGCAAACAGTTCTAAATTTTCTATACTTGTTTTATAGAAAAAAGGGTGGCCTCTTGTAAAAACTTTTTTATTCCCTAAATGTAAAATAACCTCTTCATACTCATTTATGTTTTCCGCTAAGTTTTGAATAGCTTGCTGGTCCCGGCTTCTAAAAGTTTCTAAAATTATTTGGTCTTCCGCTAATATTATTCCTTTAGATTCTACAATATTAGTAGGGGAATAATTTATAATTAAGATTAATATAATAACTATTAAAATTAATTTTCCGATCCTCATTTCAAACAACTCCTAAGAATTTATTAGACAAATTTCAATTTAAATCCCTTTTTCTAAATTAAAAATAAGATTAAGCCGGCTTCTTTTATGGAAGTTGCATAATATAGATATAACCTAGGTAAATTAATTATAACATAAAACCTAGATAGACAAAATAATAAACTAAGAATTTTATAAACCTCTATCTTTCTGGTTTTTATAAACAATTTGATAATGCCTCCCAACTTTTCTCGACTATCCATTCTATTTTAATACAATTTTTGACACTTATTAAATTTTTCTTTATTATCAAATTGGTGGTTCATTTAATCAAAACAAATTATTTTTAGTTAGCTTTTACGAAGGAACAAAATAATTGAATCTCTTATTTGAAACAACATTTCCAAATTGATATCGCCACTTCTTATTTGGTTATTTATTATAGCCTTTCAAGATGCTTGATAGCAATTCTGTTAAGCTCAACAAGATGAATATATTTAAAAAATGGCCCCAAATTAACCCAAGTAATGTTCTTAACTATATTTATTACCTCTTTTATCGGTGCTATAGTATTTAAGAAATTTTATAAAAAAAGGCTTCACCCCCTTTTTTATAGAATATAGATAAATAGTGAAATAATAAAAACATATTGTTGAATAGTCTGAAATTTTTTTAACTAACTAAATAAGGTGATAAAATGACTTCCCGAAAAGTAAGATTAAAAAATATAATTGCATATGGGATTGGAGATATATATGGTGGAGGTGCTTTCTTACTCTTAGGTACTCTATATATGATTTTCTTAACTGATATTGTAGGACTGAAACCTGCTTGGGCTGGTTCGGTTGTAATAATTGGTAAAGGATGGGATGCTATTTCTGATCCTCTTATGGGATATATTTCTGATAATATAGACACCGAATATGGTCGACGGAGAATCTTTTTTATTATTGGTATTATACCTATTATCATTAGTTTTATCTCCCTTTGGATTCCCCTTGATTCCAGTTCAAATTTGGTTTTATTTATCTATTATACATTTGCCTATATTCTCTTTTCAACGGTATTTACGATGGTGATGGTTCCTTATTCTGCTTTAAATGCCGAGATGACCGAAAATTTTCAAATTAGAACTAAACTTTCTACCGCAAGAATGGGATTCTCCCAACTATCAGCATTAATTTCAGGAGTTTTGCCAAAAATGTTTATAGATTTTTTAAATAAAGCAGGGATAATCTCACCAGAATATAGCTATTTATTGATGGGAGTTAGTTTTGCTTTGCTTTATTCCCTCCCCTGGATATTCGTATATAAAGGAACCTGGGAACTCCCTTATGAAGTTGATAAACAAACAAGTTTTATAGAAAAAATAAAAAGGTATAAAACTGTTTTCTATAATAAATCATTTAAAATTCATGTAGGAATGTATATTTCTGCATACCTGGCGATGGATTTTTTAATGGCCTTATTTATTTACTACCTCACCTACTATATTAAAAAACCTGATATATTCCCTTACTGTATGCTTGCCATCTTATTAAGTCAAATTCTGATGTTAACAGTATATATGAAAATCAGTAATTCAAAAGGTAAGTCTAAAGCTTATACGCTTGGATTGATAATCTGGGGCTTAGGGATGCTAAGTTTATTATTTTTAACCTCCACCACTCCTCTGTACATAATTTTAATTATCTGTGTTATTATTGGAGCAGGTTTGTCAGCAGGTGTAATGGTTCCCTGGGCCATTCTACCAACAATCTCAGACATTGATCAACTTATTAATACAAAACGCCGCACCGGCATTTATTCCGGCCTTATGACTTTTATTAGAAAAATTGCTCAAGCTGTTGCCCTGTGGTCAGTTGGTATTATTTTAACTTTAATAAATTATGTACCAAATCAAAGTCAAAGCCCAAAGACATTGTTATATTTAAAATATATATTTGTCTTTCTACCTTTAACTTTGATAATTATTGGTATCTTTTTTAGTTATAAATATAAAGTAACACCTGGTAAACAGGAAATGTTAGTTAATGAAATTGAAAGAATTAACAATGGGGGGAAAAGAGAGGAAGCTTCTCCTGCAGTAAAGAAAGTATGTGAAGAATTAACAGGGATTAAATATAAATAAAAGCAGGAGTTGGCTGCCCCTGCTTTCATTATCTTATATTAATCTACTTCTATTTCTTCTATTATATCTTCTTCAATTTCTATTTCATTTAAATTTTCTTCAACTTCTATTTCGCCTGAAGCTACTTTCCCTGCTATTTCTTCTATCCACTCATTTGTGTTTTCTGAAACATTACTGACTGGAAGTTTTATATATCTACCCTTATCTTCTCCATATTCCATATTATATAAACCTGATTTTTTACCATCATTTACAATATCATCAACTATTTCTGTCATTAAACTATTATAATTAAATAGATCAGAAGTTAAAAAGTGCTCTGGTGATAATTCAGATTTATCGGTATATATACTGGTTACATATACCGGTTTATCAGCGTTTTCTACAGCCCTAAACATTCCATAATTACCGAGGTTAACTCCACTCATGATTACGTCTACACCGTTATTGATAAGAGATTCTGTAGCCTGTTTGGTTTTTAGAGGGTCATTAAAACTACCTACATAGATATAGTTGAACTCCAGATCAGCATTAACATCGTTTACAGCCTGTTGAATTGCATTCACAACTCCAATTGTCCACGAAATCTCAAGACCTCCTACAAAACCTATTTTTCCTGTTTCAGTTACTTCACTGGCTAATGCTCCTAATACATAATGGCCTATATAATAATTTCTTTTTATTGTAATAATATTATCAAAATCTTGTGGTAAAGGTGTATCCTGTTCAACTATAAATGTTACATCTGGATTTTCTTCCGCTAGATCGAAAATAGCACTATTATACTGGGTTCCGTGTATCCAAAGTATATTATAATCCAAATCAATATATTCATTTACCACTCTTGTAACATCTGGAACAGCAACTTGTTCAGAATAATTCACTTGTATTTCTAATTCACTAGCTACCTTCTGCAAAGCGGTATAACCTAAAGAATTCCAGTCGGCATCCTGAATTGAACCGGGGAATATTGCCGCCAACTTATTTTCCTGAGATTGAGCAGAAACTATATTAGCTGAAAAAAAGACGCTTACTGCTATAACTAAAACCAGTAATAGAATAATTTTATTATTCAAATCCAACTTCATATATATTACCTCCTATTTAATTCTGACTATTCTTATCGGCTTTATATATATTATAATATATATATCCCAATAATGCAATTAATTTACTATTAATCTTTTAATAATATTTAAGTTAAAAGGATAAGCAAGCTATTTATTGAATTATGTTAAAGAAGGATTAATTAAAAATAGGTGGTGTACATTAAATGAAAGTAACTATAGATCTTGATAAAGAAGTGAATATATGTGATCATTTTGATTTATGTGGGGGCTGTACAAGTTTAGATGTTCCTCATGACAAACAAATATCAAAAAAGTCAGAAAAATTTAAAAAATACTTCGAAGAAATCGGTATTAGAGATTTTCCTCTTTCAAAAGTAGTCCGAAGTCCCAAAATATATGAATATCGAAACAATATGGAGTTAAGCTTTGGAGATTTAGAAATTGAAGGTAAATTACAGTTAGGTATGCACCTGAGAGGAAAGCAATATGATGTGATCACTATTGATGGTTGTTACCTTATTGATAGTGATTTTAGAAAGATTATAAAAACAATGGTCGATTATTTTAGAAATACCGATTTTAAAAAATACCATATAAAATTAAGAGAAGGTTATTTAAGACATTTAAAGATAAGGAAGGGTTTAAACACGGGGGAAATATTAGTTAACTTAATTACCACTTCGCAAAGGAATCCTGATCTTAGTGATCTTGTAGAATTAATAAAGAACATTGACTATAAAGGTGAATTAGTTGGATTTCTCCACACCATAAATGATGACTATGCAGATAAAGTCAAAACTGATGAAGTTGAGATATATTATGGTCGGAACTATTTTTATGAAAAACTCCTTGATTATAAATTCAAAATAAGTTCTCTGTCCTTTTTTCAGGTAAACACTAAAGCTGCCGAAAAATTATACGAAATAGTTATCGATTATCTTAATGACGACCAGAAAAACGAAATATATGATCTATATTCAGGAACCGGCTCTTTATCTCAGATAATTTCTCCTCATGTCAAAAAAGTGACCGGAATTGAAATAGATGAAAATGCTGTTCGACATGCCAGAGAAAATATGAAATTAAATAATATTTCCAACTGTGAATTTATCCAAGGGGATGTCCGTCAAATCTTAAAAAATGAAAAGAAAAACGTAGAAAAAGTAGTAGTAGATCCCCCCAGGCCGGGTTTGCATTCTGAAGTAATAAACAGCATTGTTCAAATTTCTCCAAAAGAAATAGTTTATGTTTCCTGTAATCCAAAAACACAGGCCAGAGATATCCAAAAGATAATGTATAATGGATATCATATTGCAGATGTTAAGTTAGTGGATATGTTTCCACACACCCCCCATATGGAAAGTATAGCACTTATTACAAAAAATTAATTTAGAGATTTCTTTTATAATTAATGTACATCTACATTATATCCTTATTGTTATTTGCATGCTTCTCTTCCAACTCATAAGAATTTCTTATTAATTCATCCCCATAAAATAATATTTATATGATAATTAGTTGAAATAGTTCTATTCTAAAAAATATTTTGGTCAGAAAGTTTCTGCCCCTTATTTACTGGAGATTCTAGTATTTTAGTTCTTAAATAATATATTGAAGATTAAGGCCGTTAAAATTAATCTCCCCTTAATCAGACAGCTTTAGGGGGAGTCTTCTTATAACATTTTTGATAAAAAGGTATTATTAGCTTATTATAAAAATCAATCAAAGGCTGTTTGACTTTATAGTCGTTTTTTATTAACCAATTTTTAAGTAACATTTAATTATTATAAAATAATTCAATTATCATTCCAAAAATTCTATAACCTCTTCTTTTTCTGGTAACTTTGACATAGCACCCTGTTTTTTTACAACAAGAGAGGAACAATAATTTGCAAATTCACAGAACTTTATTAGCTTCTTATTGCTTAAATTTTTTAAAGCTACTTCAGATTCATTTATTCTGTTTAAAAATGCAGCGACAAAAGCATCACCGGCCCCTGTAGTATCAACAGCTTTTACCTTCTGGGCTGGAACGTGAATTAGTTCGTTTTTATAAAAATATACTCCATTAGCTCCATCAGTTACCAATACAATATCAAGCTCATTTTTGTCTTTTATTTGCTCAGTACCTTCAGATATATCTTCCAATCCGGTTAAAAACTTCATTTCCTCACTAGAAACTTTTAAGATATTTACTTTACCTAATACTGACTTTATTATCTTTTTTGCTTTTTCTAAGTCTTTCCATAAAGATTTGCGCAGGTTAGGGTCGTAAGATACATACATCCCCCTTTCGTTAGCCAACTCAAGAGCATAGCAGGTAGCTTCCCTCCCGATTTCATCTATCATAGAAATAGAACCAAAGTGAAATATTTTGTAATCTCCAAATAATTCATCGTCAATCTCTTGTTTTTTTAATAACCGATCAGCGCTGCGTTCTCCGAAAAAATCAAAACTTCTATCACCGGATTCATCAAGGGTGACAATAGACAAGGCAGTTTTAGCTTGATCAGTTAAGATCATATTATTTAAATTTACACCTTCATCATTTAATCTATCATACAAAAAGCGGCCTAATGCATCTTTTCCTACCTTACCTATAAAAGCAGTTCTTGTACCTAATTTAGATAGTCCTACTGCAACATTTGCAGGAGCACCTCCAGGATTTTTTTCAAATAACTTATTTTCCCCATCAACAGGTATAAAATCTATTAAAGCCTCACCAAGTGTAATTACTCCATTCATTTATTATTCACCTCCGGTATTATTATTATTATTAAACAAAAAGTTGTCAATCTCCTACATTTCTAATATATTTATTTTATAAAAGAGGTTTTTTTTATATATTATTTAATATATTAATATAATAGGATCTTCTCCATTTCAGTGGGTAGAAAATATGAAGTTTGTTTGCTACGCTGATTAGTGACCATCTTCTTAATTGAATAAGTTTTTTTACGATATTTATATTATTCTTTTATTATTAAAAAGCCCATCAATTAAAAAAATTACTATAGAGAATTTCATGTATAATCATAAATTGACCCACTAATTTGGAGAAGAACCATATAATAAAGATTATTTAAAACAGGAGAGGTGAATCCATATTGGAAGATAATTTCATAGGTCAATCCATAAAAAGATCAGATGGCAAAGATAAAACTAATGGAAATCAAAAATATCTAAACGACTATAAAATTAGTGGAATGCTTCATTCAGCTATTTTAACTAGCCCACACTCACATGCAAAAATTATTGATATTGATATTGAAAAGGCCAAAAAATCTAAAGGAGTTAAAGAAATTGTGACTGGCAACTATCATCCCAAAACTATGGGACTATATTTAGGTGATAAACCTCCGTTAGCAGTAGACAAGGTCAGATATTATGGAGAACCAGTAGTTGCTGTTATAGCAAAAAATAAAGAAGATGCTCAAAAAGCTCTTAAAAAAATCAAAGTAGAATATGAAAGATTAGAACGAATTAGTTCTCCACGAGAAGCATTGCAAGAAGATGCACCAACTATACATCAAAATCTTGCTGATTATAATCATATTCCAGATTGTCATCCAAAACCAGGCACAAATATAGCAAACCACACTAAAATAAGAAAAGGTGATTATAAAAAAGCATTCCAAAAAGCAGATTATCAAATAGAAGAATCATTTGAATTTCCCCCCAGTGACCACGTAGCTATGGAACCAAGAGCTTCTATCGCTGAAATTAAATCTAATGGCGAGGTAGTGATCCACTCCACAACCCAGGCACCTTTTGTCGTAAAAGAACTATTATCATTTAACTTTGATATTCCGGCCGGAAAGATAAACATTATCGCTCCCCCGATTGGTGGAGGTTTTGGGGGTAAAGCGGGCCTACAGTTAGAAAGTTTAGCCTATATATTATCAAAAGCTGTCGGTGGAAAACCAGTAAAAGTAATAAACACTCGCGAAGATGATATGATTTCTTCTCCCGGACATATTGGATTAGAAGCTGATGTTAAGATTGCAAGTAATAAAACCGGAGAAATAACAGGAATGGACCTTCAATACTATTTTGACGCAGGGGGTTATTCAGATTATGCGGTTAATATCAGTAGAGCTGCAGCTATTGCTTCAACCGGTCCTTATAATGTAGAAAATTTAAGATGTGATTCTTACTGTATTTATACAAATCACCCTTTCGCGACTGCTTTTAGGGGCTTCGGTCATATAGAACTTGCCTATGTCATAGAAAGAAGTATTGACATTCTAGCTAAAAAAATGGATATGGATCCGATTCAACTCAGATTAAAAAACGCTATTCAGAAGGGGGACAAAACCCCTACCCAAAGTTTAATGGGTGACAATACCGGTGATTTAAAGGCTTGTATTAATAAAACAGCTAATCTGATTGATTGGGATCAAGGTGCCTATATTAAAAAAGATGAAAATAAGATAGTTGCAAAAGGTATGGGCTTATTATGGAAATCTCCAGCAATGCCAACCAATACAGATGCTGGTGCAGTTCTAACTTTTAATAACGATGGCAGTGTAAATTTACACAATGCGATCGTGGAAATCGGACAGGGTACAAAAACAGGATTAGCTCAAATTGTAGCCGATGAATTAGAGATGCCAATAGAAAAAGTACATATCACTTCGGATGTAGATACACAGACTGCTCCCCATGATTGGGCCACTGCAGCAAGCCGTAGTCTCATGATGGCAGGTAGAGCTGCAATTAGTGCCTGTAAAGATGCGAAACAACAGTTAAAAGAAACAGCTGCCCGGGTTTTAAGATGCCCAGTAGAAGATTTAAGTGTTGCAAATGAAAAAGTATATATTTCTGATGAACCCGAGATTTCAATAGGGGTTAAAGACTTATGCCTTGGTTATGTATATCAAAATGGTAGTGCTATCGGTGGGCAGGTAATTGGCAGTGGTAATTATATTGCTCGTAGGTTAACCAGCATTGATCCAGAAACAGGAGAAGGCAGACCTGATTTAGAATGGACACTTGGGGCTGAAGCAGTTGAAATCGAACTTGACCTCAATGATTATTCATATGAAGTTACAAAAGCTGCTTCCACTATGGATGTTGGAAATGTTATTAACCCCGATTTAGCAAGAGGTCAGGTTTGCGGAGCAATGGCAATGGGCCTGAGTTTTGCCAGAAATGAAGGATTTGCATTCAATAGTTTAGAACAGGTAGAAAATAACGTATTAAGAGATTATAAGATATTGAGATATGGTGAACATCCTAAATATTTTGTTGACTTTGTTGAGACTCCTCAGGGTGATGGCCCTTTCGGAGCCCGAGGATTAGGTGAACAAGGAGTTATCGGTATGCCTGGTGCCCTTTCTAATGCAGTTTCAAGAGCAGCTGGCGTTGAAATAAATGAACTTCCATTAACTCCAGAAATAATTTATATAAATGCTAAGGATAAGGAAGGTGATAGTAATGATTAGTTTTGACTTTGACTATTACCAAGCAGAAACCGCAGAGGAAGCAGTGGAAAAATATCTTGAATTAGTAGGTAATAATAAAAATGTTTCTTATTATAACGGAGGTACTGAAATAGTCACTTATGCCAGAAAAGACAAAATGAATTTTGATGCTGTTATTGATATCAAAAATATACCAGAATGTACAGTTCTTGAAAAAAATGATCAAGAAATTACTATTGGAGCCTCTATCACTTTAAATGAAATGGTGGAGAAAAATCATTTCCCATTATTAAGTGAATCTTCAAAAGTTATTGCAGATCATACAACAAGAAATCAAATAACTATCGGTGGAAATATTACAGGAAGACTTCCTTTTAAAGAAGCACTTTTACCCCTATTGGTTACAAATGCCCAGGTTAAAACATATAGTGAAAAAGGTTTTAAAATAAAACCTATTAATGAAGTCTTTGATAAAAGAATGAAACTTGCTAAAGAAGAAATTTTAATTCAAATTATAATAGATAAAGAAAAAGCGGCACTGCCCTATTTTCAAAAAAGAAAAGTAAAACAAAGTGATACAGATTATCCAATTATGCACATCGCCGCAGTAAAAGAAAATGATATGCTAAAACTTGCAATAAGTTCTTTATGTGCTTTCCCTTTCCGAAATCAAAAAATTGAAAAGATACTAAATAATACTTCAATGAACCGCACAGAACAAATAAATAAAACTATTGAAAATCTTCCGGTTCCAATTAATTCGAATTATAGAGGCGGAGAAGAATATAAAGAAATGATCTTCAAAAATTCTCTAAACGAGTGTTTGGATAAATTAGGTGGTGAAAATTGATGAAAGTTTTTACAAATAACCAAGAGATAACACTAAATGTTAATGGTCAAAATTATAGTATTGTAGTTAAACCTAATGAAACATTATTAAATGTGATTAGAGAAAAAATCGAAAGGACTGGACCTAAACCAGGTTGTGAAAATGGAGATTGTGGAGCCTGCACTGTATTGGTAAATGATGTACCAATCAAATCATGTATGGCTTTAGCAGTAGATATGGAAGATAAAGCTATCACAACCGTAGAAGGTTTACAAAACACAGAAATACAAGAAGCTTTCATTGATAAAGAAGGATATCAGTGTGGATACTGCACTTCGGGATTTATAGTAAAAGCATATTCACTTTTAGAAAAATACAAAAAACCAGATGAAAATACAGTTCAAGAGTGGTTAAGCAGTAATTTGTGCAGATGTACTGGTTATGAAGGCATAGAAAGAGCTGTTAATAAAGTGATTAAAAATAGATGATATAGTAAAAATAATAGTTTTTTATAAGGCTCCTTAATTTCCGATTTGGGGGCCTTATTGCATTTTACTATTATATATGATATATTTTTGTTGTTAAAATGGGAGCTAGATAGGGGGTTGGTCTATGCATTTCAAAGTATTTAACTTTATATATTATATGTCTTTTGCGGCAAAATCATTCTTTAATATACACTTTAGTAATTTGGGTTTTTCCTCAACCCAAATCGGATTAATTAATTCCATTGCGAGAGGTGTAGCTATATTTACTTTGCCTTTATGGGGAATGGCTTCTGATGCATTTCAAGCTAATAAAAAAGTTATGCAGTATGCAATATTTGGTACGATGGCTATCAGTTTAATGTTTCTAACAACTGCAAATTTAATAATTATAATAATGTTAATGGTCCTTTTAGCATCTTTTATGAATACTATAAGACCTTTATATGATAATCTTCTATTTAGTTATTTAGGAGAAGCCGATAATAAATATGGACGTTTTAGATTATGGGGATCTGTTGGTTATACAATTATAGTTCCCTTCTTAGGATACTTTTTTGAAGGTACTAATGTTTCGAACACCTTTTATATTATAGCCGGCCTTTTATTTTTGACCTTACTAATTAGTATTAAATTACCCGAAAATGAAGTTCAACAACAACTTGATGAAGATGCTAATGAAGGTAAATTTGCTAATATTGGTGAACTTTTCGAAAACAAATTATTTGTTGCCTTTTTAATATATGTATTCTTTATGCAGATTACTATGAATGGTAATTTAACATATTTTCCATTATATGTACTTGACCATGGGGGAAAAGAGGGCCTTTTTGGTCTAGCCAAGATGGTCGGTTCTATCAGTGAGATCTTGATATTAATCTTTTCAGATAAAATACTTGATAAGTTCAATATTAAACACATCTTTGGAGTATCTTCTTCTGCTTTTGTAATAAGATGGGTACTTTTAGGATTATTCCCGATGAGAAGTATTTTCTTGGCCACTCAAGTCTTTCACAGCCTTTCTTTCGGCTTATTTTATGTTACATGTGTTAATTTCATCAATAAAGTTACAAGAAATAAACTAAAATCTACTGCACAAAATGTATTTACCTCAGTTTACATCGGACTAGGTAGTATAGTTGGTAATATGGTCGGAGGAGTAATTTTTGATAGATTCGGAGGAAATATCATGTATTTAACTTGGGCTGCTCTTGCTTTTACGGCAGGTATTGGATATTATGTATTTCTTTCTTATACAGAAAAAAGAGTAGTTAATTAGATAACTACTCTTTTTATTCTTCCTTTCTAATTCTTTTTTTCCTTTCTTAACTTCAAATCCTCTCACGTGAACTACTCGGCATTGAAATACCGAGCTTCATAGTCGCTTGATCTTATGGGACATAAGATGAATTTCACCCGTAACATCGATCAAGTTACCTATTCGGGTAGTCCATACCCACTACTCCTATCCTTTTACAGACTCGGAGATACTTTTAGTTTATATTTTAAGCTACAAATATATCTTTATTCCAAGA
>JAWOEZ010000033.1:0-8151 GCA_046482435.1 Halanaerobiales bacterium | reverse complement strand
GATCAGGTAGATAGGCCGGAGGTGTAAGTGTGGCAACATATTGAGCTGACCGGTACTAATAAGTCGAGGGCTTGACTTTCCGTTAATTCCTGTATACAATTTTGAGAGAAGATAAAAGTTTAATACTTTCCGGTGGTAATTGCGGAGGGGCAACACCTGTTCCCATCTCGAACACAGAAGTTAAGTCCTCCAGCGCCTATGGTACTGCAGGGGTGACCCTGTGGGAGAGTAGGTCACTGCCGGCGATATTTTTATTTGTTAATTTTGTTGGGGTGTCGCCAAGCGGTAAGGCACTGGGTTTTGGTCTCAGTATGCGCAGGTTCGAATCCTGCCACCCCAGCCAAGTGGGCCATTAGCTCAGTAGGTAGAGCACCTGACTTTTAATCAGGTTGTCGGAGGTTCGATTCCTCCATGGCTCACCATTTATAGCGCGGGGTGGAGCAATCTGGTAGCTCGTCAGGCTCATAACCTGAAGGTTGTCGGTTCGAATCCGGCCCCCGCAACCAATTTTTTATATTTTTTTGTTGAGTTTTATATATAATTCTTTTATAATAAGAAATGTATTGTTACATTTGCGGGAGTAGCTCAGTTGGCTAGAGCATCAGCCTTCCAAGCTGAGGGTCGCGGGTTCGAGCCCCGTTTCCCGCTCCATATAATCAAATATGTGTGTACCTAATTATGAATGTATGGGTCTATAGCTCAGCTGGCTAGAGCATGTGGTTCATACCCACAGTGTCAGAGGTTCAAATCCTCTTAGACCCACCACTATTATGGAGAGATACCCAAGTGGCTGAAGGGGCGGGTTTGCTAAACCTGTAGTAGGGTTATAATACCCTAGCGAGGGTTCGAATCCCTCTCTCTCCGCCATTATATACATTATGCCCTCATCGTCTAGGGGTCTAGGATACCAGGTTTTCATCCTGGCGGCAGGGGTTCGAATCCCCTTGAGGGTACCATGGGCGAATAGCTCAGTTGGGAGAGCACCTGCCTTACAAGCAGGGGGTCACAGGTTCGAGCCCTGTTTCGCCCACCATGTAAATTTCAAACGGAGGAGTAGCGAAGTGGTTGAACGCGCCGGCCTGTCACGCCGGAGATCGCGGGTTCAAATCCCGTCTCCTCCGCCATTTTATTTTTAAGAGTAATTTTTTATAGTATAGATATAGCCGATGTAGCTCAGGCGGTAGCAGCGCTTCCATGGTAAGGAAGAGGTCACCGGTTCGATTCCGGTCATCGGCTCCATTAGATATGGGGGTATAGCTCAGCTGGGAGAGCGCTTGACTGGCAGTCAAGAGGTCAGGGGTTCGAATCCCCTTATCTCCACCATCTATAATCGTTGTTAAAACGGTGATAGGTGGATTTTTCTGTTTTTAGAGCAATAAAAAAATGGGCCATTTCGTTCCCAAAACGTTCCCTGAAAAATGCCTTTTAAAATTAAAAATTATCGACAAGTTTCTCAACCGCTTCTTTTTGCATATCCAAATCCAGATGGGTATAAATATCAAGAGTGGTTGAGATTTTGGAGTGTCCAACCATATCTTGAACGATCTTTCGGGTATTCTATTTTTTAGGTTTATGGTTGCGAAGTTGGGTCGTAATATATGGATAGTATATTTAGATAAAAGATTTGCATTTTTTGAATGCTATTAAATTATTAATAAGATCAGTAGACATTTTTATTTCTCTATGATTTGTTTTATTTTTAGTTTTGTTTAAATGAACAAAATCTCGGCCAATTTTCAGTAGTGTCTTTCTTATTTTAATAATAACTTTCTTAAGGTCCACCTCATTTCATTCTAATCCTAATAGCTCACTTCTTCTCATTCCCTTTTTTAGAGCAGTTTTAACAAAGACATACATAAAAAATCTTCTTTTAGTATATTAAGTAGTCTTATTATTTCTACTTTTTTCATTACAGGTACTTCATATTTTTCAGGTTGAGAGGATTCAATCGCTTGAGCTAGATTGAATTTAATCAATTTTAATTTAACTGTTCTTTTTAAGCCTTTATTTATAAGAACATAATGTTTTTTAAAACTATTTTCTGATAACCTGTTTTTCTTATTATCTAGCCGACCGTTTTTTCTTTTTTGATTAAAGTAACTTTCTAAATGATCTGTTCTTAAATCTTGTAATCGAACTTTTCCTAAAGAGGGGGTTAGATGTTTTTCTATTGTATTTTTATACCCTTCATAATTAGTGATTGCAGTTTGTGGTGTTTTGTAATTTTCAAGCCACCGATTTAAAAGAATGCTGCCACAGTTATCTCAAACTGATTGATAAATGAGCCATTATTAATTACCTCTATCTTTTTGTTTATCCAAATTTCAGCATCTTTTTCACGAGAAAATATTTTAGTTTTTCTTTTTCTCGTTGAAGGATTAACCCTTCAAAAGATATAAACCTAAGACCTAAAGATTATATGGTAGGACAAATGACCTAAATGTAAATTTTAAATAATTTGGTTAAAAAATGTTAAAAAAATTTTAAAGGTGAAATTTTATTTTTAGTTAAATTTATAGATACAGCCATTAACTTTTTAAAGAGGGAGGAATTAGAATGGCTCTTAAAATCCTGCATACCGGAGATATACATTTAGGCCGTAAATTTTCTCATTATAATGATGAATTGAGTAAAAAATTAGAAGAAGTTAGATATGAAACTCTGATGAGTATTGTTAAAGAGGCAAATGATAGAAGTTGTAATCTTCTTGTATTCGCCGGCGATTTATTTGACAAGATT
The DNA here is from genome assembly GCA_046482435.1 of Halanaerobiales bacterium. Lineage (GTDB taxonomy): Bacteria > Bacillota > Halanaerobiia > Halanaerobiales > M55B127 > M55B127. The sequence goes on along the minus strand of JAWOEZ010000033.1, from coordinate 5,412 downwards.
ACTATGCCAGATAAAGATATTGTTAAAGCTCTTGATATTTTAGATAAATTTTCTGGAGATGCTATTCTTGTTTTACCGGGGAATCATGATAATAAAAACATAGATGCTTGGAAAACATTTAAGGAAAATATACACGATCGAATACTATTTTTAGAAGAAGAAAAGATATATGATTTAAATAGATTCGATTTGGATATTGACATTTATCCGGCACCTTGTGATAGCAAACATTCTTCAGAGAACAAGCTACAGTGGATAAAAGGAGTCAGTGAAAGGAATAATGACAATTATGAAATAGGTATTGCACATGGAGCTATTAAAGGAGTTTCGCCTGATATGACAGATAGTTACTTTAACATGAGTAAAAGTGAACTTAGAAGTCTAAATCTGGATTTGTGGTTATTGGGTCACACTCATATTCCAATTCCAACAACTAAAGAGAATAATGTTGTTTTTAATAAAAAAATATATAATGCTGGCACACCTGAACCCGATGGATTTGATTGTAGGCATAAAGGTTTTGTGTGGTATATTGAGATGAATAGCAAAGAAGATATTAAAGCTGAATTGATCAAAACTGGAAAATATAGTTTTGAAGAACTTAATAAAGAAATAAAAACAGAAGAAGATCTAAATAATTTACTTGAAGGAATAAAGAGTAATAATCCTGAAAATAAATTAATTAGATTGGACCTTTACGGAAGAATCGATCAAGCAATTCATAATAAAAAGAATGAGTATTATAACAAGATCGAAGATATTACCTTTTATGCCAGAATTAACGATGATGATTTAAACTTAAAAATCACGAAAGAAAAAATCAAAGAAGAATTTTCTGAAGGATCTTTTCCCTTTCAGTTTTTAAATGAATTAATGGGGGAAGATAAAACTTTAGAAATTGCTTATGAGTTAATTCAGGAGGTGAAAGAATGAAGTTAAAGAGCTTCCATACTGATATTTTTGCTGGCATTAATGATATAGATCTTGAATTTGAAGATGGATTAAATGTGCTGGTAGGATCTAATGAAGCAGGAAAAAGTTCTATTATTGATGCTTTATTTGTTAGTCTATTCATAGAACCAAAATTAAGATATAATTATTCGGATTTAAGAGGAGAAGGATTCAGAGCTAGATATTTTCCTTATCCAGAAGGGAATTATGTAGATGGTAAGCTTGAATTTTCCATAGGGGAAGATGATTATACAATTTATAAAAAATGGAGTAATCATAATCCTGAAGGATATATGATCTTAGCTGATAATTCTAGAATAGATAAAGAAAGTATTAAAAAGAAGAGACAAGAACTTTTACCATATGGCAAAAGCACTTACGGAAATATCGTATTTACAAAGCAGGAAGAAGTAAAAACTTTTTTAAAAAATATAGCAAAAGAAGATGAACTGACTGATTTGAAAGGGACAATAGGAAATGTATTGAGAAGAGCAGTATTAGAATTAGACGATATATCTATTGACAAATTGGGTAATAAAATAGAAATCGAATTAGAAGGTTTAATAAAAAAATGGGATTTAGATAATAATAGACCGTCTAATCGAGATAGAGGTCCTAATAATCCTTATAAGGTAGGTACTGGTAAAATTTATGATACTTATATTAAAAAGGAACTCCTTATAAGAGATATTGAGGAAGCGGAAGAAAAAGAAAAAACTTATCAAAATATTAGTTCAATATTAGAAGGTATAAATAATAATTTAGATGTAACAAGACAGGAGAAGCAAGATTTGGCAGCAATAGAAGATGATATTATTAACAGGGAAGAATTGGTAAGAAGAAATAGAGAAATTGAGAAAAATTTAGAAAAAATGAATGAAGTGATTAATACATGGCCTGAAAAAGAAAAAGAAATTAATAAATCGAATAAGAGTTTAGAGGAATTAAAAAATAAAATTAAAGAGTTAGAAGAAGAAAGAGATAGAGCGAAAAAATTTAATAAGAAAAAAGAGATCGAAGGGAAAATAAAAACTATAGATGAGATCAACAAAAAAATTGAAAGGTTAAAAGAAAAAAAGAAAAAAATAGGTGATATTAATAAAGAAAAAGTAGATAAATTAGACACATTTAAGAAGAAAATAGATCAGGCCGAAGCAAGCTTGAAGGGAGCAAAATTAAAAGCAAATGTGAATAGATCAAGTTCCCAAGATATATCTGTAAAAGCTGGAATAGAAGACGAAAGAAAAGTAAAAGTTAATGAAGAGATTAAAGCAGAGGGGTATATAAATATTTCAACTGAAGACATTAATATTGAAGTAGAATCTGCTGAAATTGATTATGAAGAGATTAGTAAAGATTATGAAGAAGCAAATCAAGAATACGAAAGATTGTTAAAGGAGTTAGAAGTGGGAGATGTATCCTCAGCGAGAGAGAAATTGGAGAAACTTAGAAATATAGAAAATGATATTAAAATTAGAAAAGATAAAATAAATGAAATTTTAGAAGAAAAAAGCCATAAAGAACTAATAGAGGAATATACAGAGTATGAAGATATAGAAGAAACAAGAGAAATTGAAACAATTGATGATGAAATTGAAAACAAAAAGGATGAAAAAAGAAAGTTGGAATCAAGTATTGAAATCAATAAAAATAAAGTTACTGAATGGAAAAAAGAGTATGAGAGTATTAAGAACTTAAAAAATAAAATTAATATACTAAAAAAAGAGAAGAAAAGTAATAAAGAGGATTTAGAAAAATTAGCAAAATTACCAGAAAAATTTGACACTATAGAAGAATACCGAAATGAATTAAAAAGGTTCAGGGAAGAATATGAAAAATTGAATCAGGAATTTAAGAAGAAAAGGGAAGAAATGTTCAATGCTAAAAGTGAATTACCTGAAAAGTCTACTGAAGATATGAAAGAAGAATTACAAGATTTAGAATTAGATTTTGAAAAATTAGTAGAAAGAGCAGAAAGGTTAGTTAAGATACAAGAGGTATATAAGAAGAAATTAGAAGAAATAGATAACCAATCATTTGAACCTTTAATTAAATCTTTTAGTGAATATATTAATATTTTAACAGATGGAAAATATAAAGTATCTAACCTAGATGAAAGTTTTCAGATAAAACTAGAAAGTGAAAGCGGGAAAAAACTTCCAGCAGATATTTATAAACTATCTTTCGGAACTTCTGACAGCACAGCATTGGCATTAAGATTTGCCTTATTTGAAAATATGTTTGCTGAACAAGAGAGCTTTATAATACTTGATGATTGTTTGGTTAACCTAGATCCTGCTCGAAAAGAGAAGGCTATTGAAATAATTAAAAGTTTTAGTGAAAAATATCAGGTGATATTTTCTACTTGTAATCCTGATACAGCTGATGATTTAGGTGGTAATATTATTAGCATTTAATTGACAGGAGGTGCTAAATTATAATGTTTTTTATGCCTTAACTTAACTGGTATTAATTGTAAATCATTAATTTTAGGTAGAGTTATTTATTAAGAAGATCGAAGTTAAATAAACTGGATAAAAATAATTTTTTAAAAGACAATTATGAAAGAGCCTTACATAGTAAGTATACATACCAAAATTCTTATTTAAAAAGGCTATTTTTTTTATTTTGCCTTTTTATCATATCTTTTTTGTTTTAATAATATTTATTTAATCACATAAATTGAATATGAAACAAATTCAAATATTGTTATTTGTGATGTAATATTATAAATAAAATAGGGGCAGGGAGTATACTGAAATTAAGAAAATACAACATTACTGTTATGACTAAGTCAATATTTACTATTTATATATATTTCTTTCTTTGGAAACTTTGTGATAGAGAGCATATCCAAAGGCAGAATGGTTTTCAAAAGCAACAAAACCCTTCTGTTATATAAAATAACGCTATTCGATAATGGTTATATACTTTTAACGATTTCAATTGATTTTAACAATATTTATGAATACAATCCCTAACATAATTAAATATTTCTAATCCTATTTCTACACTTGGAGCTTCCCAAAAAGCTTTGCTTGTATCAATATTTCCCTTCCATGATATTCTATTAGGTTTTTCGAAATAATAATTATTGCAGACCTCTAATTTAAAATTATATGGAGGATCTATTATCACTCCTTCTGCTTTATTTACATTTTTCAAAGCCTTCAAGACTCCATTCTTGATAACAGGATATGTATCATGAATACTAGGTTCCCATTTTTTTGATTTATCTTTCACAGAAATTTGCTTTACTTTTTGAGATAATTCCTTTGCTTCTTTTCTAGAAGCTTCACAACCTATGTTCGCAATATACTTTACTCCTTGAAAACTTAAAACTGCCATCCCGAGTTCCGCAATATGTATATCATTTAACCAAATTCCTTTTATTGGTGGAGTTTGTAGAGTATGAGGGAAATAAGCATTTTTTTCACCATTTCTTGCATGTTGCCCAACTGTAATTAATCCAAAAGGATCAACTTTTGCTTGTCCTCTTATTCTTCTCCAATAAAATTTTCTATCAGGAACATCAAACAAATTCACATATGATGGTAGCTTATCTAATATAACATTAAATTCTGGATTACCTGCATAATGAGCATCATAATATAATATTTGATCTATTCCAAATTCATTCGCAGCATTGCAAACTGCTAAAACATCAGAGGTCATTTTTTCTCTACCTTTTTTCCTCCATTCTTCGCCCCCATTGATTAATTGTTTATTGTCTTCATCAAATATACCAGAAACACCCTCCATATCTGAAATCAAGACTAACTGTTTTTTCATTTTGACACTCCTTTTCATATAACATTCCTGGGATTCACGAGGACTTGCTCAACCTTCCTATAACTTATTCTTCGACTTAAATACTCACATATGTTTCCCCGGCCTTGCCTAATCTCCTATCCAAGATGTCACTAGTCTCATGTTATCAGAAGTACCTTAAAATAAATATGGAATACCAGAAAAAGCATGTATTAAAATCCAAGGCATTAAAGTACCTGTTTTTCTGAAACCATATGCCCAAAAAATTTCTAAAAACGCCAGCCATATTTGAAAAAGTTATTAATAAATTGCCATTTCAGTTTAACTCTTACAATATACTATACCTCTGTGAAAAACTGTTCACTTAATCCGGGATGTAAAACTGTATGAAATAAACCCCATATTTTTTTCACATTTAGTCCATTTAATATAAACATTATTATATACATAATTAAAAATGGCCAACTTACTCTAGTATTTTTAAAAGAAAATAAATCATTAAAACTATAACCTAATAGTTTAAATAATATTATTGGGATAATGATGTAGAAGATGCTGCCGTTAATCATATTTTCTATTTGATTTGGAGTAATAAAATCTGCTATTCTAGCAATAAAAATAGAAATATTGTTAATAAAAGAAATTACTAAAGTGTAACCAGGCATATATGATAAAATCGGATTCCCAGTT
>JAWOEZ010000063.1:0-13921 GCA_046482435.1 Halanaerobiales bacterium | reverse complement strand
AAATATATGTAACAAATAACGAAGTAGAGCTAATAGAAGATTTTTAAAAAGTGAGTAGTTAATGGGCTATCTTTAATATATCAGTACTAATATGAGTAAATATAAACTGATTAAAAAAAGAAAGATAGAATAGTATATTAAATTATTATATTAAATGAGTCAGAAAAGTCAAGTAAAATAAAAATAAATATTTATAAGTCAAATTATAATATTTGTTATATAATAGCTTGAAAATTATACCAAATAAATATATTCACAGGGGCAAAAATCCTCTATAAAACAGTTATAGATTCAAAATTTAATAATTGATAAGTAATTATAATTATGTAGTTTATTATTTATATAATACAAGTTAAGTTAAAAATTTCCTGCAGAAAATTAAAAAATATTATTAAAAATTGGATTTGGGAAGAGAAGATTTAAACTATAATAAACACCTTTTAATCTCAACAAATTTGTTTAAAGTCCTTCAAAAAATATTGCGGAAATAAAGAAAAGAAGGTCCCCTTTCAAGTTCAAATATTAGAAATAAACCATATTAAACTGGTTTTTCTAATAATAAGTTAAAAGTAAATGTATTAATATAGATATAGCAAAATTAAATTAATAACCAGCAATATATATTAAACCCCTTGTGAACCTCTCTCTACAAATTAAATAGATTTAAAAGGAGTTTTCTTTTAACATTTTTGATCAAACAATAACTTTAAAAACAATATTATTTGACTTTACTTCGAAAAATCAGTTAAAATAGAAATACACACTAGAAATATAAAATAAATATATTAATATAAAAACAGTAGCCAATTTACTACTTGATTTAACTCGGGGGTAAATTGGGTTTTTTTATTTGAAAGGAGGGATTATTAATGGCAAATATTGCATTCGGAGTAATCACAAATAATATTGATACATTTTATCCATACTGTGATTTTTTATTAAACGCAGAAAAACATGGGCATCCTGTAAATAAACTATTTATTAGTTATTCTCATATAATTAATGAAAAGAAAGTTGAAAAGATATCCGAATTTGTAAATCTTGAATTATTGAAAATAAATGAAAATAGAGATCTGAAAGAAAAACTATTGGATTTGGGATTAACTGAAAAAGAAGTTAGTCGGTTAATTGAAAGTGAAAATTTAAATAAATATGGTCTGGTTTCTTATGGTAAAAGACGAAATATTGTATTAACAGCAGCCTTGTTAAGTGATCCAAAAATAGATTATTTAATATTTTTTGATACAGATGTTAAACCATATCTTCTTTTGGATGCGATGGGTAAAAGAAAGGAAATAGACTTTGTAGGTTTACATCTACAACACTTGAAAAAAAGTGATGTTGTGGTAACCACGAGTGATTATACTGGTTATTACGTAATCCCTTCTATGAAGTTTGATAATTTAAAAGAGTTTTTAGAGGGACTTCAAAAAGGGAAAGCGTATAATTTCGTGAAATCAGATGGTGATAATTTAATTACTGCTGAGGAAGAAAATATATTAAATGTAAAAAATACAAATAAAATATTAGGAGGAAATCATGCTCTCGACTTAAATAAATATAGATATCTAGCTCCATATTATTCAACAACATACCATTATCGGCAGAACTTAATCCTGGGTAGAGGAGAAGATACGCTGTTAGGACAAGTTATCCCAGATTTAGGTGGTAAGATAGTCGACATAAATACGAAAATATTTCATGATACATTTGGTAATTTTCCAGAAGTACCTGATGTAAAAAATGCTGATATCAAGAAGAGATTCTATTATGCCTGTCTAGGGTGGTTGGGTAGAAACCCATTTCTTAATTGGTATTTGAAAGAAAAGGGAGAAATCAGCGAAGTTAAATATCAAAAAGATATTAGAGAACTTAGAAAAAAATTAGTTACAGGGAGTTATGCTTTTTCAAACAAATATAATAGCCCTAAATTTAAAGATTTACCAGAGGCATATTCAGTAGCCTACACTCAACTAGAACATATGGTTAATGGGTATGAACAACTGATGGTAATCTGGGATAAACTGATTTCAAAATTAAATCAAAGGAGGTAAGATTATGAGAGTACTTTTAGTTAATCACTTTCCGTTAGAAGGGTCTGGAAGTGGTATATATACAAAAAATATTGCCAAAAAATTGGTAGAAAGGGGACATCAGGTTGAAGCTATTGTAGTAGACAAGTATAAAAACAGGAGTAAAAATTTTCCTGTCAAAACAATAGTTAATTATGATTTCCCCTGTTTTACAACTCATCCCCATAGTAATAATCAATTTTATCATCTTACAAATGATGAAATGGATGAATATCTGCAATCATTTATAAAGACTATAGATAAAGAGGTGCAAAATTTCAAACCTGATATTATTCACTGCCAACATATTTGGGTTGCACCATTTGCTGCTTCCAAAACAAATATTCCTTATATAATTACTGCTCACGGGACTGATATTAAAGGATTTAAAAAAGATAAAAGATATCATCATATAGCTATAAAAGCAGCCCAAAGGGCTGAAAAAATAGTAACAATTTCTAATTATATAAATAATAGTGTAAAAAAACACTTTCCAGTACCTGATGACAAACTTACAAAAATATTAAACGGTTTTGATGAATCGATTTTTAAGCCAATGAAAGTAAATAAATTCAATATATTAAATAGATATATTGAGGGAAATTTTGATAAAGAAGAAGCACCTCAGATTATTAATTTTACTGGTAAGTTGACTGACTTTAAAGGGGTAGATCTACTCATTAAAGCGGCAAATATTTATGAAAAAGAATTAGATAATATAATAACTTTGATTATTGGAGATGGAGAGTTGAAAGCTAAATTGAAGAGATTAAAAAAGAAATTGGATTTATCCTCAGTACATTTTTTGGGAAATGTCTCTCAGGAAGCTGTTGCAGAATTATATAATGTATCTGAGATAACAATAGTTCCTTCCAGAGTAGAACCTTTTGGTTTGGTGGCTATCGAATCATTGGCCTGCGGAACTCCGGTAATAGCATCCAGAGCAGGAGGTTTGAAGGATTTTATTAATCAAGATGTAGGTCGGTTTTTCGAAATGGATAATTATGAAGATCTTGCTAATAAAATAATAGGGGCTATTAATGACAATGAAAAAGAAAAGAAAGGTGATATTGCTAGTGAATACGCTTTAAATAACTATTCTTGGGATCGGGTTATAGAGGAATTATTAGAAGTATATAATGTTATAATCAAGGAGGGAAATAATTCATGAATAAGGTAATGGTAGTACCAACTTATTGGGGTCGTGATTCCAAAACCGGCTGGCAATTAGGGGATGACATATATGATCACCCCACTCCAATAGATAAAGAGGGTACCTTACCTAGATTTTTAGAAAGCCTTAAACAATTAAATACTTATGATTTTGAGTTAGTTATTATCCTTGCAACCACTACCTCTGATATTGAGAAAGAAGCATATCAAAAAGTGATGAATATATTAAAAGAGCACAGCACTTCAGTTTCCACTTACCTTTTTTCAGCTAGAAATTTATCACAAATTAAAAAATACTATAATGAAAATAGTTCCTTACCATTAAGGTTGTTTTCACTAAGTGGTTATTCTAATATAAGAAACATGTGTTTGTTTGGAGGATATCTAGCAGGTGGTGATGCAGTAATTCTAATTGATGATGATGAAATATTTAAAGATCCTAATTTCATGGAAAAAACTACCGAATTTATAGGTGGTAGGTTTTACGGGAAAACAGTTGATGGAATTGCAGGTTATTATATAAATGAAAATGGTGAATATTACGATGATGTAAATATAGAACCTTGGATGACTTATTGGAATAGATTTGGTAGTAAATCAAAAGCTTTCGATAAAATTATAGGAAGTTCACCTCGTTTAAAAACTACCCCTTTTGCTTTTGGTGGTTTAATGATTATTCATAAAAGGCTATTCAAGATTGTCCCCTTTGATCCTAATTTGACCAGAGGAGAAGACATAGATTACCTAATAAATGCCAGAATGTTTGGGTATAATTTCTTTTTAGACAATCAGCTTTCCATTTTACATCTTCCACCTGAGAAACCTCATCCTGTTTGGCAGAGATTTAGGCAGGATATGTATAGATTTTATTATGAAAAGAAAAAAATAGCTACACAATATGAGAAGTCGAATATGCAGGAAATAAGTGCTGAAGATTTTGATCCTTATCCTGGAGAGTTTATGAAAGAAGAGCTAGAAGATAAAATTTTTAAAGCTAACATTATGTTGGCTTTAGATTATTTAAGTAAGGATGAAATAGAAAATACGAAAGCCACCCTTAAGAATATTTATATTTCTAAGTATTCAGCAGAACCCGACTATAATGTATTTGAGAAATATCTTGAATTACAGAGCGAATGGGAGAATATATTAAATTTTGCTGAAGATAACTATATGGACTTACAGAAAATATTTCAGGATAAGGTAGTTGAAAGAAAAGAGAAAGTAGAAGTTTCAAAAGAAATAAAAGAACATGAGAGTATAGTTGATCTTCCGTTATTTAGAGCTCTATCAGACCCAGAATTAGATGAGTTATTGAGCATCTGTAATTTTAAAAGTTATCAAACTGGAGATAAAATTTTAGAAAAAGGCGATCAAGATGACGCTCTTTATATTATACAAAAAGGTAAAGTTGAAATTATAAATAACAAAGAGAAAGATAGCAAAGATATCAAATTAGCGGAGCTGGAAGAAGGAGATTTTTTTGGATTAACTTCACTAATTGCCAGTAAAAGTGCTAATTATCTTGTAGATGTAATAGCCCAGGAACCTGTAGAACTTGTAAAGATTAAGAGAGATGATATCTTTGCATTTTTTGGCGAAAATCACAGATCAAGTGTGAAAATTCTTCTATTTTTTATGAAAAAGTTAAATGAACAACTTGAAGATTTAACAGAGATGTATACCGATATTCAATTAAAAGGAAGAGATATTAGCCAAATTATGGATGAGTAAGTATTTTACTGTCATATGGTTGTAATTTTACTCGTAATGAGCTATCATCACTTTCTATTATCTGATTAGCAATAATATCTTTAAATTTTCCCGGTTGATCAATTTTTAGCTCTGTATCTTGATGAATATGGTTATTATTAAAAACCACATAAAGTGTTTTATCTTTGTATTTTCTTTTAAAAGCTAATATATTTTTAGCTTCATCCTTTAGTATTATCTTTATATCTCCTCTATTTAGGGGAGATAATTTTTTTCTGAGGGCTATTAATTTTTTATAGTAATCAAATATTTCATTATCTTCTACTTTATCCCAGGGCATGCATCTTCTATTATCTGGGTCTTTACCACCTTTTAATCCCAGTTCATCTCCATAATAGACTGAGGGTATGCCCGGAAATGTCATTAAGAACATAATAGTTAATTTAAGTTGTTTTTCACTTTCACAGTACTCAAAAATTCTGGGTATATCATGACTTGAGAGCAGATTTATCAAAGCATGACTGGTATCTTCACGGTAATGGTAATAATTTTTTATTATTAAAGAACTAAACTTTTCAACACCAATTTCATTTTGGGCAAAAAATTTCAGGACCGCCCAGTTGAAAGGATAGTTTATGATTGTATCAAACCTATCTCCCCTTAGCCACTTGCGGGCACTATGCCAAACTTCACCTATTATTAAAGCATTTGAATCAATATTTTTAACTTTAGGTCTGAATTTTTTCCAAAAGTTCATATCAACTTCATCTGAAACGTCCAGTCTCCAGCCGTTAATCTTTACTTCCTTCATCCAAAATTCTACAACATTTAATAGGTAATTCTGGACTTCTTGATTACTGGTATTTAGTTTAGGCATAGAGTTAACCTGGGTAGCAAAAGTAGCATAATTAACTGGATTTTCGGTTTTAATAGGTAGTTCATCATATATAAACCAGTCTTTATATTTAGAGTTTGTTCCCTTGTTTATTAAATCTTGGAAAGCAAAAAAGTCAACTCCACAATGGTTGAAAACTGCATCAAAGATGACCTTGATATTTTTTTGATGGGCTTTAGTTACCAATTCTTTTATTTTATCCAGGTCACCAAAATTAGAATCAATCTGATAGTAATCTGTTATATTATATTTATGATTAGAATTTGATTCAAAAATAGGTGTTAAATATAAAGCATTAATCCCCAATTCTTTTAAGTAGTCTAATTTTTGTATTATACCTTCTAAGTCCCCTCCAAAAAAGGAGACATGATCAGGTTTTTCTCCCCAGGTTGATATATTTTCTGGGTTTATAGCTGGATTTCCGTTATAAAATCTATCGGGTAAAATTTGATAAAAGACAGTTTTGTTTAACCAATCAGGTCTGTTAAATTTTTCCCAATCTGTAATGATAGGATATTGGAAAAAACCACTTTCATGACCCCGTGGCCTGTTAACAAAAAAGCCTTTTTCATTATACCATAATTTATTCCCACTATAATCTTCTAATAAGAATTGGTAGCGAAAACGGGGGTCTTCTAATTCGATCTTTACACTGTAATAATCATGGGTTTTATCACTTGCTTTCAATTCCATAACTTTGCTCAAAACCGGATCTTTATAAAAATCAAACTTAGGGCCATAAACGATAGTAGTCTTTTTAATATCATTTTTAGCTGTAATAAGTCGAATCCTTAAAGTATTATTATTTAGTGGATATGCCAAATTATCAGTGCTTTCATGGTAGATAGCTGCTTTATTCAAAATATCACCTTCCAATTTTAATTATCCTTTGACTGCTCCCCCAATTAGACCATGCACTATATATTTTTGAACTAACATGAATAATATAATAATTGGTAAAGCTCCTAGTAAGGCTGCTGCGGAAAAAACTCCCCAGCGGTTTGCATACATATCAGAGATAAACAAATGTAATCCAACTGCTAACGTATATTTTTCATTTGAGTTCAAAATAATACTGGCAAGTATATATTCAGAGTAAGTTGCTATAAACTGTAATACGAAGAGTACTGCTAGAATAGGTCTTGCTAAAGGTAGTATAATTTTATAAAAAGCCTGGAATTTACTTGCCCCATCAATATAAGCCGCTTCCTCTAAAGAAGAAGGAATAGTGTCTAGATATCCTTTCATTAACCAGGTATTAACTCCTATTGCGCCCCCTAAATAGATGGTTATTATCGCCGGATGGGTATTAAGTCCAAAAGCCGGTAAGAATTCCTGTATATTTAAAAATAACAAATAAATTGCGACCATCGCAAGCATTTGTGGGAATATTTGAATTAATAAGATTACAAAAAGACCGTTTCTCCTGCCCCTGAACTTAAATCTGGAAAAAGGATAAGCAGCCAGAGCTGTCAATCCAACTGCAATAAATGCAGTGATGAAAGAAATTTTAACACTATTCCACAGCCAGATTGGAAAAGGATGTTGTGTATTATTAAACAAATATTTAAAATTTTCAAAGTTAGCATTAGTGGGAATCAGTTTTTGATTAATTAAAGTATTAGCAGGATTTAGTGCGGCTGAAAAGGTCCAGACTAAAGGAAAGAGAGCAAAAGCTATCACAATCCAGATTACAAGATGTTTTAAAAGCTTAATTTTTCTATCCTGTTTTTTATACATTTTCTTTCACCTCTTCCAAAGCACCCGTATATTTGAAGTTGAACCAGGTAATTATAGCGGTTATCATAAAAATTATAATACTAACACTACTGGCTAAGCCAAAGTCTGCACCTCGTCCACTTTCAAAAGAAAGCCGGTAAGTGTATGAAATTAGTATATCGGTACCCCCGGCTGGTGTTTGAGCTCCCACAATTGGAGGCCCCCCTTCATTAAATAAATAGATAACATTAAAATTATTAAAATTGAAAGCAAAAGAAGAGATCAACAGTGGACCTATACTTACTAAAAGCAAGGGTAAAGTAATACTTGTGAATCTCTGCCAGCTACTCGCTCCATCGATAGAAGAGGCTTCATATAGTTCTTCCGGAATACTTTGTAAAGAGCCCAGAGTTATTAACATCATATAAGGGAATCCCAACCAAAGATTAATTACGACGAGAGCGAAACGGGACCAAAAGATGCTCTGGAGCCAGGGGATATTGTCTATAGATAAAGTTTGTAAAATTTGATTAACTACCCCCACCTCTGTATTAAGAAGCCCTCTCCAGATTAAAACAGAAATAAAGGCAGGTAAGGCATAGGGTAGGATTAAAACAACCCTGTAAATTTTTCTGAATCTTAGAGTATTATCATTTAATAATATTGCCATAAATAATCCAAGCGCAAATGTCGTTAAAACACTTAAAATTGCCCATTCAAAAGTCCAGATGAATACCCTTATAAATGGTTGGGAAACTCTTTCGTCAGTGAATAAAGTCAGATAGTTTTTCCAACCTAAAAAGGTTCTATAGCCAGGATCTAGCTCTGCGCCTTCTGGAGAAGTAAAGGAACCTTCATCAGGATAATATGATATATTATTTTTAATATCTACAACTTTATCTTCAGCTTCATTATAAATGAATTGCTGTCGATATAGTGAAAAAGTAGATAGGTTTCTCATTTTTAAGATATTATCATAAAATTCTATTTCCAAGTTCTGTATCTTAGATATATTTTGGATTAGTTTAGACCTATCCAAATGTTCATAATCACCAACTTGGTCGATTTTACCGTCATTATCTTGATCTAATAAACGGCTGTCATCCCTGGTTATATTTTCAACTGTTTTATCTATTGCTAAGAACAAACTACCTTGGTTATCCTCTAAAAGGAAGGCATATTTTTCCTGATCAGGGAGTTTAAAAGCTTCATAACTGTAGTCCTTTGTGTTATCAGGTAAATAATATCTATTTTTAATCTGATTAATAACCTGGTCTTTAGTTAAAATATTGCCAGTACCATAGTTGGTAAAAGAAACATAAACTGTATAGACTATGGGATAAACCACTAATAATATCATAAAGAAAGTACCTGGTAAGATATAACGCATTGGATACGCTTTTTCAGATAGGTAGACATAATTAATTATTGCAGTTACAATTACTAAAATTAATAAAAATATATATTTATGATCTACAAATAGTATAGTAGCACTCCATACTGCCAGTGCATCTAGGATACTTAATATAATAATTTTAAGTAGAGTTAAAGCATTGTTTCTCCAAAAACCCAATTTTCGTCCCCTCCTTTTCCAATCAAAAAACTGGTGTCCTATTATGGACACCAGTTATTGTATAAACAATTATGAGTTTTATTGGTTAGATTCAATTGCTGAATTTATTTGTTCTACGGCGTTATCCAAAGCAGGTTGTACATCTTGTTTTTGAGTTAAGATTAATTCTAAAGCATCACTCCATGCTTCCCAGACAGATCCCATTTCAGGAATACTGGGCATTGGGATGCCATCAGCAGCACTTTCTAGAACTCCTGCTACATCAGGATTATCTGCTGCTTCGTCTGCTGCTGGAATGTATACTGGAGGGCGACTACCAGCTTCATATAGGTCTAACATTGTTTCTTTATTAACAATAAATTCATTTAAGAAAGCTTGGGCTAAAATCTTATTTTTGCTGAATTCACTTATCATAAAACCCTGTACTCCCACAAATGGTTTGGGAGGTTGGCCTTCTATATGTGGTAATTGTGTAAATCCATAGTCAATACCAGCTTCCTGTAATGCAGGCAATGCCCATGGACCTGTAATCATCATACCAACTTGTCCATTCGTGAATAAACTAGTCATTGTTTGATAATCTACAAAAGGAACAGCTTCTATTTCATATAGATTATCTAGTTTTTTAAGGCCTATAACAGCACCTTCATTATTTAAACCTACATCATTAGGATTAAGGGTACCTTCTTCTTTACCAAACACATAACCTCCTGCTGCACTCATAAAAGGAAAGGTATGATATGGGTCTGGTTGAGGCATTATAAAACCATACATTTCTTCTTCTTCATCGGTGACATTTTTTACAATGGCTTCAAAAGCCGAGAAGTTTTTTGGTGGATCAGGGATAATATCTTTATTGTAAATTAATCCAATAGCTTCTATTGCATAGGGAACTGCATAAGTGTCTTCAGCCCAGCTAAAAGCTTCCACTGCTACAGGATAGAAATCATCTTTTTTATCTCCCAATTCTATAGGAGCTATTAAACCATTTGAAACCAAAGTACCTAACCAGTCATGTGCACCAACAATAATATCCGGACCTTCTCCTGAAGGAGCTTCTACTGCCATATTGTCACGAATATCACCAAAGGCTTTTTCTTGAATTTCAACTGGAATACCATATTCATCCTCAAATTGATCTTTTACAGACTCTAATACTTTAATCCGGTTTTCATCAGCCCAGATTAGTAATTTACCTTCTTCTGAGGCTATTACAGTAAGATTTAAACTAAATAATAACATTAACATTAAAAATAAAACTACAAATTTTTTCATCGATCATCCCCCCCATTATATTTACCAGAAATATTTCTGGACAGGTATATATTCAACCAAACTAAAAATATACCTGCAAAAATTGGGTTTTTAATAAAATAATTTCGGGAGAAATATTATAGGTAAGTTATTTATTCTATAGGTTTTAGACGAGCTGTAAAATGTCTCAATATATCTGGTTCATAAGTGAATTCTAAACCATTAATTTTGTCCACTCTATCCTTGATATTGATCAGTGATTCAGCCACAAAATTTAAATGTGAATCTGTATAAACTCTTCTAGGAATTGTAAGTCTCAAAAATTCAAATGGGGATTCGATTTGTTCTCCTGTTTTTGGATCTCTTCCAAGAAGTAATGAGCCAATTTCAACCCCTCTGATTCCACCTTCTAGATATAATTCATTTGCTAAGGCTTGAGCTGGGAATTGGTGGTAAGGAATATGGGGTAGTAATTTTTTCGCATTTACAAATACCGCATGACCTCCCACTGGATATTGAATAGGAATTCCGTGGCTTTTCAATTTTTCCCCTAATAAATTAATCTGGTCAATTCGATGTTTAAGGTAAGGATATTGGGTGCCTTCTTTTAATCCTCTTGCGATAGCTTCCATATCACGACCTGCTAACCCTCCATATGTAGGAAAACCTTCCAAAGGCACAGCCCGAGATCTAACTTTATTATATAGTTCTTCGTCATCTTTAATTCCTATGATACCACCAATGTTTACGATGGCATCTTTTTTAGCACTCATCGTAAATGCATCAGCATAGGAAAAACTTTCTTTAATAATTTCTTTAATGGTTTTGTCTTCATATTTTTGCACCCTTGATTTAATAAAGAAAGCATTTTCAGCAAAGCGTGCTGCATCCATAATAACGGGTAGGTTATATTTTTTTGCTAACTCACTTACATTTTTAATGTTTTCGAGTGAAACGGGTTGGCCGCCAGCACTATTACAGGTAATTGTAATAATAATCATCGCTATCTTATCTTTACCCTTGTCATTGATAAACTTTTCTGTTTTTTCAAGATCAAAATTACCTTTAAAAGGATGGTATTTATCTGTGTCAAGCGCCTCATCAATTATAAAGTTTTTCGCTGTACCACCAGCTAATTCTACATGTGCTTTTGTGGTATCAAAATGCATATTACTTAATACGTAATCACCTTCATCTACAAGTAGAGGGAATAAGACTTGTTCAGCACCCCGTCCCTGATGGGTCGGAACTATTTGTTTATAATCAAAAATATCCTGAACCGTTTCTTTTAAGTGAAAGAAGTTTCTGCTTCCTGCATAAGATTCATCACCGCTCATGATACCTGCCCACTGATTATCACTCATTGCATTAGTGCCACTATCAGTTAAAAGGTCAATAAAAACCTCTTCTGATTTTAATGAAAATAAATTATAGCCGGCTCTTTTGAGAGCTTTCTTTCGTTCGTATTTAGGTATTAAATTAATAGGTTCAACCATTTTTATCTTATACGGTGGAACATTTAATCCTTTTGGCAAAATAATCACTCCTAATATATTTTATTCATATATTAATAATTTCGTTTTTAGGTGAAAAATCCTTTATTTATCTTTTAATAAATGGTAAATTATATAATAGAAGATAACTTTTAAAAGGGGTGAATAACAAATGAGTAGAAACTGTCTTGTTGCTCAGTCCGGTGGGCCAACACCAATAATTAATACCAGTTTACAAGGAGTTATCGAGTCTGCATTAGCCAATAAAGAAATAGAAAAGATTTATGTAGCCCGTTTTGGAATCAGTGGTTTAATGAAAGATATGATTTTTGATTTAAAAGAAGAAGATAAAGAAGATATTAGTTTATTGAAACATACCCCAGGTTCAATATTAGGAAGCTGTCGATATAAGCTTAGTAAAATAGGAGAGGAGAAAACTGATTATAAAAAAATATTTAATATATTCGAGAAGTATGATATCAAATATTTTTACTACATAGGTGGTAATGATTCGATGGACACTGTGGCAAAGTTAAACCAGTATGCTAAGTATAATAATAAAGATTTGGTTATAATGGGTATACCAAAAACAATCGACAATGATTTATTGGTGACAGATCATTCACCCGGTTTTGGCAGTGCAGCCAAGTATATAGCAACTAGTGTAATGGAAACCACCTTAGACAGTCGGGTTTATCAAAGAAAGAATGTTCATCTAATAGAAGTTATGGGTAGACATGCCGGTTGGTTAGCAGCAGCAAGCGCTCTCGCAGGGGAAACCGGCTTAGAAACACCAGATTTAATCTATTTTCCAGAGATTCCTTTTTCCACTGATAAGTTTGTAAAAGATTTAAAGAAAAAAGCAGAGTACAAAGATAATATCATTGTTGTTGTTTCAGAAGGAATAAAAGATAGTAATGGTAACTACATAAGTGCTGGTGAATCTTCTAAACACGACCAGTTCGGGCACAAACAAATGGGAGGAGCTGCCACGGCTTTAGTCCCATATATCAAAGAATATGTATATGAGAGGGTAAAAGTAATAGAATTTAATGTTTTACAGAGGGCTGCAAACCATGTAGCCTCGAAAACGGATGCCGATGAGGCATATGAATGTGGTAAAAAAGCTGTAGAATTTTCTGTGCAAGGGAATGCGAGTGGAAAAGCAGTTGTTATTAAAAGAACTTCAAATAAACCATATCAATCTGCAATTGAATTAGCAGATGTTAATCTAATTGCAAACAAGGAGAAAAAAGTTCCAAGAGCATGGATCAATGAAGCTGGTAATCACGTAAAAGAAGAGGCCTTAGAATATTTAAGACCTTTAATTAAAGGTAAAATGGAAAGAAAAATTGAAAACGGGTTACCTAAATATACTGATATACGGGCTGCTGTAACTGTTAAACCTAAAAAGGATATTTAATTAAGTTCTTGACAAGAAGTAAAATTAATAGTATTATTATATACAAATATTTATAAATATTTAAAGACGTTGAACGGGAGGAGTAATTTTAAAAAGCCCAAGAGAGGGAAGCTCATCGGCTGTAAGGCTTCTTGGCTTAAGTTAAAATGAAGGTCGCCCCGGAGTCGTTTGTCTAAAATTAGTTAGGACAAATCGGTATTAACCGTTATATTAAAAGAGGGTCTGAGAAACTTATCTTTTCTTGGGAACTAAGGTGGTAACGCGAAAATAATCCTTTTTCGTCCTTAATTGGATGGAAAAGGGTTTTTATATGTGTGCTTCGTAAACTACATTAATAATAGGTGAAAGTCCTATCTGTGCTTTTAGTATGAGATATGGTTGAGATATTGTGGCACTCACAGACGAAAAGGGTGAGCAAACGGAGAAAACAAACGTCAACCTAAGTCTGAAATTTGGTGCATGAAGTCAATAGTAATAGGGTGTTCACTGTGAAGTGAAATCTGAAGAGTTTGAGACGTGCTGATAGTCCGGAACATCGTGTAAACCAGAGGTGGCATTTGTAATCGATGATTCGCCATATAAACGAAGAAATCCAACGCTAGGTTA
>JAWOEZ010000055.1:0-4588 GCA_046482435.1 Halanaerobiales bacterium | reverse complement strand
AGGGTGTTGGAATAGATGATCCTGTCCGTATGTATTTAAAAGAAATTGGTAAAGTTGACTTATTAACTGCAGAAGAAGAGGTAAGTTTAGCCAAGAGAATGGAAAAAGGTGATATGGAAGCTAAAAGACAACTAGTCGAAGCTAACCTGAGATTGGTGGTCAGTATTGCAAAAAAATATGTAGGGCGAGGTATGTTATTTCTTGATCTTATTCAGGAGGGTAATATGGGCCTTATGAAGGCTGTGGAAAAATTTGATTATACTAAAGGTTACAAATTTAGTACCTATGCTACCTGGTGGATAAGGCAGGCAATAACACGTTCAATTGCTGATCAAGCTAGAACCATACGTATTCCTGTTCATATGGTAGAAACGATCAACAAATTGATTAGAGTTTCTCGTCAGCTTTTGCAGGAAAAGGGAAGAGAACCTACTCCAGAAGAAATTGGAGAAGAAATGGATATGAGTGCAGATAAGGTAAGGGAGATCAAAAAGATTGCCCAGGAGCCAGTATCTCTAGAAACCCCTATAGGCGAAGAAGAAGACAGTCATCTAGGAGACTTCATTGAAGATGAAGATGCACCAGCACCAGCTTCAGCAGCCTCATATATGCTGCTTAGGGATCAGCTGGACAATGTATTAGATACATTGACAGATAGAGAAAAAAGAGTTCTGGAACTTAGGTTTGGAATAGAGGATGGAAGGCCAAGAACTTTAGAAGAAGTAGGCAAAGAATTTGGTGTAACAAGGGAAAGAATAAGACAGATAGAAGCAAAGGCCCTAAGAAAACTTAGACATCCAAGTCGTAGTAAAAAATTAAAAGATTATTTAAGTTAGGTAGTATATAAGAGTAATAGAGAATATTTAGGAGCAATTATAAGATAATTTATCTAAAATCGCGATTAGAGGTCATATACTACTTTGACCTTCCGAGTTTTCTATCATATAATTACTTTTGTGTTAATAAATAGGCATAAAAGCTTAATATAAAAGGGCCTATAGCTCAGCTGGTCAGAGCAACCGGCTCATAACCGGTTAGTCCTAGGTTCGAATCCTAGTAGGCCCACCAAAGTAATTAAACCTTGTTCTTTAAACCGAACAGGGTTTTTTTGATTTAATTATTAAAAAATAAGTAGGGGTGTATATAAATGTATAATTTACAAAAGTTAATTTCAACATTAGCTAAACTAGCCCCCCATAGTGATGCTATGGAGTGGGATAATGTGGGATTACAGGTGGGAAATTATAAAAGTGAGATTAAGAGAGTAATGGTCACTCTCGATATTAATGAAAAAGTATTAAAAGAGGCAATTCAAGCAGATATTGATCTTATCATAAGTCATCATCCGTTGATTTTTAATGGTCTAAATAATATACATACTCAGACTGCTAAAGGCAGGATTATAATAAAAGCCATCAAAAATAATATTGCTATATATTCAACTCATACCAACATGGATATGGCAAAGGGAGGGTTAAATGATCTATTAGCTGAAAAGCTTAATATAACCAATACAGAAATACTTTCCCTCCAAAAAGAAACAAAGTTATATAAATTGGCTGTTTATGTTCCTATTAAATACAGTGAAGAAATCAAAAAGACTCTCTTTGAAAAAGGTGCTGGACATATTGGTGATTATAGTAATACATCTTTTTCCATTCAAGGTGAAGGGACTTTTTTACCGGGAGAAAATACCGATCCCTATACAGGTAAAAAAGGTAATTTAGAAAAAGTTAAAGAAGTCAAGATAGAAACAGTTGTTTTTGAAAACAAGATCGACAATGTTATAAAGGCAATGCTAAAGGTTCACCCCTATGAAGAAGTTGCTTATGATCTATATCGATTACCCCAACAATCAAAGTATAGAGGTATGGGGAGAATAGGTTTTTTACAAAGAAAAATAAATTTAGAAAAATACTGTGAAAAAATTAAAGATATCTTGGATATTAAAAAACTGAAAGTCAGAGGAAATATGGATGATGAAATTCAGAAAGTAGCTTTATGTAGTGGGGCAGGTGCAGATTATATAAGCTTATCTAAAGCCAAAGGAGCAGATCTCTATATAACAGGTGATGTCAAGTACCATGAGGCTCAGCTGGCAGAAGAATTAGATTTAAATCTGATTGATGCCGGTCATTTTGAAACTGAAATAATCTTTAAGGATTTAGCTTTTGAGTATTTACAAAAAGCAAAAAATAAAGATCGGCTTGAAATTGAAATCATAAAATCTAAGATTAAAACTAATCCTTGGAGTTATTATTAAAATTTTCTTTTAAAATATACTTGACTTAGTTAGGATATTAATTTGATATGAGTCGTGGTCCAGAAATTGTGATTATAATGTCTAAAAATAAAAAAGATCTTTTATGAAATTTTAAAGTCACTTGAGATAAGCAGTGTTAAAGATTGTTTAAAGTTTCTGTAGGAAGCAGGGATTTTAGATAAAAAAAGAATAGAGACCTCATAACCTAAACAAAGGAGTGAGGTTTCTATGTCAAATATTATACAACAAAGTTATGAAGATATTAACAGTTTGGAGAACACATGGATAGAAAAATATAGTTAAGTATGCAGAAAGATTTAATGGAAATTGAAGAGTTTTATTTGAAAATAAACCAGGTTATGATTGTGTAAAGTTTTGGTAGGAAGCAGGAATTTCAGACATAAATATAGAATAGAGACCTCATAATAACCCAATCAAAGGAGTGAGGTCTCTATGTCAGATATTATACACCAAAATTATGAAGATATCAATAGTATGGAGAAAGCAGCAATTAAAAGAGCTAAATTAGTTATGCAAGAAGATATTAAGGAGTTAGAAGATTTTTTATTTAAAAATAAGCCTGATTATTTGGAAGTTATTAGATTTAAAAAGAGAACAATATCAACAAAAGTAGGAGATATTACTTTTAAGAGAAGATTATATTTTGATCATGAGGCTGATGAATATGTATTTTTATTGGATGAGGCATTAAAGATTAGAAAAGGAAAAAGAGCAAGCGGAGAGTTTTTAAAACTCTTAGTAATATTAGCAAGCATGATGACCTATAGACAGGCAGAAGAAGTATTGAAGGTAGCAGGATTTCCGACTTTAAGTCATACTACTATTTTTAATGAGGTAAGGGCTTTTGGAGAAAGAGAATCAAAAAAGATTAAAGAGGAAAAAGAAGGATTATATAGCCAGGGCAAGCTAAAGTCTTCCAAGCAAAAGGAAGTACCGATACTGTTTGTTGAATTAGACGGTGTAATGTTAAGTAGCCAGGAAATAGATAGTAACAAATTTGAAGCAAAGATGGGATTAATTCATGAAGGTTGGGAATATACAAGCCCTGTTAAAAAAAGAAAGAGACTAATAAATTCCCAGATATTATCAGGAGTATATGATAGTGCAGAAGATTTTTATGAGGAATTTAGCTATTTCATAAATTCGAAGTATAATTTAGATAAGACAATGGTTATTTTAAATGGAGATGGAGCAAGCTGGATCCAGGATACAAGCTATGATTATTTTGATAATTTAATAGTACAGCTTGATCGTTTTCATATTAAAAAGGATATTACTGTTCATTTCGGTAAACAGATAGCCGAAGACTTGACGAGAGTGTTGGCGCGCGGGAAAAAGCAGCTATTTTTAGATACTTTAGAATCCCTGATTTATGATGGTGATAATGGAGAGATCATAGAGGGTAGGAAGACCCTTTTTAAGCATTACAAGAAATATGAAGGCCATCTATTGGATTACAGACAACGGATTAAGGAGAAGAACAACTATCCCGAACTACATGGTATGGGAGCGATAGAGAGTTATATAGGCAAGATTATAGCTAGGAGAATGAAAAACCAGGGTATGTTTTTGTCAAGTGAAAAATGACCCTTATTTCAATTGAAAACTGACCCAGGCAAGAGGAAATTAATATTAATTTTAGTGACCCATCCAGTCTTTAGTTTCTTTCATTCGGTAAGAATCACCATTCATATTAATAACATATGATTTATGAGTTAATCTATCTACCACAGCGGCTGTAAGGGCTGGATCGTTAAAGACTTCGTTCCATCTTTCAAAAGAGAGATTGGAAGTAATAATCGTAGATTTTCTTTCAGCTCTCAATGAGAGAAAAGAAAATAATAATTCACTACCCTTTTGGTCAAACGAAATATAACCCAATTCGTCCAAAATAATAAGGTCATATTTTTGAAATTTTGATTCAAAACCTGTTAATCTTTTTTCACTCTGTGTTTCTTTAAGTTTATTAATAAATTGAGGAACGGTAGCAAAAAACACTTTATATCCTTCATTACATGCTTTAATACCTAAACCAATTGAAATGTGCGATTTTCCAGTTCCTGGATTTCCAGAAAAAATAATGTTTCTGTTTTCCTCGATAAATTTCAAGGTTTTTAATTCTTTAAATTTGTTTTTGGCATCATCAGGTAAATACTCAATTATTAAACTATCCAGATACTTTTTATAGGGAAACTTAGCATTTCTAATCCTGTTTTTACGCCCGTTTTCTTTACGCATATCATAGGCTTGTCTGAAAAGATCTCTTAATAGTTCTTCATATGCTAAATTGTCTTTATATGCTTC
>JAWOEZ010000077.1:0-31440 GCA_046482435.1 Halanaerobiales bacterium | reverse complement strand
GTTATTATTTCGCTATTCATTCCTCAGCACTTTTATATTTTAACATAATCATGATAAAAATACAATATATTAAGCAGATTTAATAGGTTTTTTGTAAGACTTTAGATTGCAAGGTTTAATGCACGGTTTTTTATGTTTTGATCTTGAATAAGCCCGAATTAGACTAGATAACCCCTTTAGCATGTTGAAATAACTGCCGTGATGTCTTGAAATTAAACATCTTCCTGGGATAAGTATTAATAAAATTTTGGATGTATTTAACAAAGTTTCTTGATATACCTTTAAAACTTGTCCCTTTGGGAAGAAATCTTCTAATGAATTTATTGTTATTCTCATTACTGCCTCGTTGCCAACTACAGTAAGCATCACAATAATAAACTTCAGTTCTTTTTATACTGCTTTTGGTAAATGATTCTTCTATACGATCATAATCATAAAACTCCTTGCCATTATCGGTGGTAATACTCTTAAATGTCTTTCTAAACTTTACAACACCCATACGTCTTTCTATCCTCTCTAAACCTTCTATTACCGAATCTTGCGTCTTATCTGGTATTTTCTCTATTATTTCTTGTCTAGTTTTTCTTTCGGTCAAGACCAGTAAGTATGGGTCATCACCTTCCTTTTTGCCTTCTACTAGATCCATCTCATAGTGACCTATCTCAGATCTATCATCAGCAGCTTCTGGTCGATCTCTAATGGTTCTACCCTCTTTGTGCTTTCTAGTTTTAGCACTTTCTTTCCTCTGGGTTTTACTCTTATTCCGGTAATTACCATGTACTAAATCTTCTCTATCGACCATCAATACTCCCATGTCTATATAATTGTATATTGTCTTGTAAGATAAACTGATTTCAAAATCATCACTTTGTTTAATTAGCTCTGCTATTACTTCTGGTGAATACTTGTTATTAATCTTTTTTTCTATAAATTTAGCTAAGTTGTGATTTTTATCAATCTTTAAATTAGGTCCTTTAGCAGTAGCATTATTATCATAAACTTGTTGGGCTATCTCATAATCATATACATCCTTATAGCTGTTTTGTGAGCTTTTAAGAGTTATCAAACCTTTATCTATTTCACGGCTGATTGTTGTTCTATGTTTTCCTATTTGCTCACCAATCTCAGTATAATTTTTATTTTGGTAATTGTATAAATGAGCAATCTTTATTCTTTGTTCTCTTGTTATATGTTCGCCTTTTGTACTTTTTGTGTTATAATAACCTCGACACATATCGTATGCCTCCCAATTTGTTTTTGGTAGTTACTTAACATTATAAAGGAGGTTACCGGTATGTGTCTATTTTTTTATACTACGTGCATTTAATTATACATTTCAGCAAACAAATAAAAAAGTAGGGCTATTTGAAATAGCCCTACCTTCATAACTCTTATCTGTTAATTACTTTTTCACCCTTGTAATATCCGCAGCTTGGACATGCTCGGTGTGATAATATCAATTCATCACATTCTGGACACTCCACTAAATTTGGAGATTTTAATTTCCAGTGAGTGCGACGCTTTCTCTTTCTGGATTTAGAAGTTCTCTTCTTAGGAACCGCCATATCCTTACACCTCCGTTCTTTGCACTATTTTTGTTTAAAATCTTTTAATTTCTCTAATCTTGGATCAATGCTTTCTTTTTCACAATAACATTCTTCTTCATTTAAATCTTGACCACATATTGGGCATAAACCCTTGCAATCCTCATCGTGAAGAGGTTTTATAGGTATTTCCAAAATAATATCGCTTTCAAAAATAGGAAATACATTTATTTTGTGAAGATCCTCGATATCTTCGATTAATAATTCATCCCTTATCTCTACCTCAATTGGATATTCAAAGTACTTTAAACATCTGCTGCATTGTAAGATTAAAGCACCTTTTAATTTACCCGTTAAGACGAATGACCTTTCTGTTTTTAATACATCCAAATCAATTTTTAAAGGGCCAGCTATTTCAATTTCTTTATTTCTAAAATCAATATGATCAACAGTAAGTTCAGCAGTATACTTCTTTTTACTTCCTACTTCCTTTAAATCACTTAAATCTAAAATCATTTTACTTCACCTCTGTGTATGAACCAGAGTTTATTATATAAAAAATTATAATTCTTTGTCAAGTCATTTATTCATTTTCAACAACATTTTCAGTATCTCTAGCTATAACTAACTCTTCATTTGTTGGAATAACAAAAGCTTTAACTTTAGAGTTAGGTGTTGTTATTTCCCTTTCTTCTCCTCTTACTTTATTTGCTTCAAGGTCGATTTCAAAACCTAGATTATCTAATTTTCCCAAAATATCTTCTCTAACTTCAGATGCATTTTCACCAATTCCACCGGTAAATACAACGGCATCTACACCATTTAGTACTGCAATATAAGCTCCGATATACTTTCTCACGCGGTAATTAAACACTTTGTCTGCTAATTTCGCTCTATGATTTCCACCATGAGCCGCTTCTCTAACATCTCTTGAATCATTACTGACCCCAGAAATCCCAAGAAGTCCACTTTCTTTATTAAGAATATTATCTATTTCTTTTGTATCCAAATCTTCTTTATCCATTAAGAAAGGTATAATAGCTGGATCTATATCTCCACTTCTAGTCCCCATTACTAATCCTTCTAAGGGAGTCATACCCATACTAGTATCTACCGATTCACCACCATCAACTGCCGTAATAGAAACCCCATTGCCAAGATGACAGGTGATAATTTTAAGATCTTCTTGCTCTTTATCCATCAATTTAGCCGCTCTATTTGAAACATATTTATGAGAGGTACCATGGAAACCATAACGCCTAATACCGTACTTTTCATAGTATTTATAGGGAATTGCGTAAATATATGCTTCTTTAGGCATACTTTGATGAAATGCAGTATCAAATACTGCTACCTGTGGTTTCCCAGGTAGTAATTCCTGACAAACCTTGATTCCTGATAAATTATGGGGATTATGAAGAGGTGCTAATGAAGAGACTTCTTCAATTGAATCAATAACTTCCTCAGTAATTAATGTGGATTCAGCAAATTTTTCTCCACCATGAACTACTCTATGTCCTACAGCATTAATTTCATCGATGTCTTCCACCATTCCAACCTCAGAATCTAATATGATTCTAATAATATGTTCTATTCCACTTCTATGATTAGAAATATCAATATCTTTTTCTACTTCCTGTCCTTTTATATTTTCATATTCAATAGCGGAACCTTCAATCCCTATCCTTTCAACTTGCCCTTTTGCTAAAACTTTTTCCTCGACCATGTTAAATAATTGAAATTTAATTGATGAACTACCACTGTTTAAAACTAAAATTTTCATTTTTCTTCCTCCTATTATTATAAATTTTGTGCTTGTGCTGCAGTAATTGCTACTACGTTAACAATATCTTGAACTGAACAACCTCGAGAAAGATCGTTCACTGGTTTAGCCATCCCCTGTAAAATTGGGCCAATTGCATCTGCTTTTGCTAATCTTTGAACTAATTTGTAACCAATATTACCTGCCTGGAGATCCGGAAACACCAATACATTAGCCTTACCAGCAACCTTACTTTGTGGTGACTTCTTTTCACCTACTTCAGGAACTAATGCTGCGTCAGCCTGCATTTCTCCGTCTACAGATAGCTCAGGTTTTAACTTCTGAGCAAGATCTGTAGCTTTAATAACCTTATCTGCTAATTCATGTTTAGCACTACCTTTAGTTGAAAATGATAACATTGCAACTATTGGGTCTAGACCGGGTAATAATTTGGCAGTTTCGGCTGAAGAAACAGCAATTTCAGCTAATTGGTTTGCATCGGGGTTAGGATTAACAGCTACATCTGAAAAGATAAATATACCATCATGTCCATATTCACTTTCTGGTACATCCATGATCATAGCACCAGAAACAACTGATATATCATCTTTGGTTCTTACAATCTGTAAAGCTGGTCTCAATACATCACCAGTAGCATTAATAGAGCCAGCAACCATTCCATCAGCTTTTTCGGTATGAACTAATAATATACCAAAATATAAAGGGTCTATAATCGTATTTAATGCTTCTTCTTTAGTAATTCCTTTATGTTTTCTTAAATCATGAAAAATATCAACAAATTCTTCTTTTAATTCTGAATCTTCAGGATTTATAATAGTTACTCCATCTAAATTAACACTTTCTTTAGCAGCAATATCTTTAATCTTTTCTTCCTTTCCTAAAAGAATAACATCAGCTAAATTCTCATTTATAATTTTAGGTAAGGCATTGATCATTCTCGGCTCATATCCTTCGGGCAATACAATCTTCTTTTTTGATTCCCTTGCCTTATTTTTAAATTCTTTCATAACATCCATATATTTCACACTCCTTTGTATTGTATTATATTACAATAATATTTAAAATTCTATATGTAAATTTAATATAAATAAGCCTTTGTTATTATGTACATTTTCTGATAATATAATAATGAAAATATAAATATTTATTTAAAGGATGATTTGTCAATGAAAGTAGCAGGTATAATCGTCGAATACAACCCTTTTCACCATGGACATCAATATCATATCAGAAAAACCCGGGAACTTACAAATGCAGACTATATTGTTGCCGTGATGTCTGGACATTTTATGCAAAGAGGTGCTCCGGCCATCTGTAATAAATGGGATAGGACTAAGATGGCATTAAACGGAGGTGTAGACCTTTTAATCGAACTACCTTTATGTTACAGCCTCCGAAGTGCTGAATACTTTGCACAAGCTTCTATGCGCCTTTTAAATGGTCTTGGTGTAGTCGATGAGGTGGTATTTGGTAGTGAATACGGAAAGATAAATATCTTGAAGGATATTGCCAAGCTTTTAATTACTGATGACAAGTATTATAAAAAAAGACTAAGCCATTATTTGAAAGATGGAATCGTCTTTCCCGCTGCCCGCAAAAATGCTTTAATTGACCAAATTAAATTAAAAAAGGAAACTAATTACTGGTCAAAACATAATATATTTGATATTTTAAATGGTTCTAATAATATTCTGGGAATCGAATATTTAAAGGCAAAATATAAATATAACCTTGATATAAACTTAAAAACAATTAAAAGGATTGGACAAGACTATCATTCAGAACAAATAAATGATAACTATATAAGTGCTACTACAATAAGAAAGTATGTTTGTAATAATAAAATAAATAAAATAAAGGATAAAATCCCGAACTATACATCTGAAATTTTAGAAAGGTTGATTCAACAAAATAAAATACCTCTTGATCTGAATAATTTAGCAGTTATTCTGCTGGACAAAATTAGAAAAACCACCATTAATCAGCTTTTTAAGATTCACGAGATAAATGAAAATTTAGCTCACAGAATTAAAGAAGCATCAAAAATTAGTGGTAATTATGAAGATTTAATGAAATCTTTAAATACGCGTTCCTATACTAAAACACGATTTCAAAGAATATTAATGGGTATCTTATTTGAATTTAAAAAAGAAATCATAGAAAAACACGACTCTAAAGGTCCTTCATATATAAGAATCCTGGGGTTCTCAAAAGAAGGTGAAAAATTATTGTCAAAAATAAATAAAAAAGCTGAACTTCCTATTATAATTAATCCATCTGAATATCTCAATGAATTAAATCTTACTAATGAAAATTTATTAAAAAATTCTTTAAGTTATGATATTTACGCAACTGATTTATACAGCTTGTTATATAAAAATCCTACTCATAGGAAAGCACAAAAAGATTTCACTAAAAATATAATTAAATTGTACTAAATTTAAGCGGCCTCCGAAATATTTTGTTGCTCTTTTAAAAATTCGACTGCTTCCTCAAAGGTTTTAACGGGGACTAATTGTATATCTGTTTTTACTTTATTAGCTTCTTCAAAATTTTCTTCTGGCAATATAAATATCTCTGCTCCTGCTTCCTCAGCAGTTATTATTTTCTGTTCAATACCATCTATTTGACCAACTTCGCCCTCTAAGTTTATGGTTCCTGTGCCTGCTATTTTTTTACCTCTTGTCAGGTCTTCTTCAACTAATTGATTATAAATTTCTAAGGCAAACATTCCACCAGCAGAAGGTCCAACAATCTCTCCTGTCTCATATTCTACTTCAATTGGAAATTCATAATTTAAATTTTTTGTTGTTATTAAAATACCAATTGAAGGTTTACCAGGACTTTCAGATAATTCAATTGTTTCAACAGATAGATCTATTGTTTCATTATCCCTCAGAATCTCTAAATTCACATTATCGCCTACTTCTCTATTCCTAATTATATCAACGGCTACGGAAGCTATTTCTGTTTCTTTCCCATCTATGGCTGTTATAATATCTCCACTCTGCAGCCTGTTATAAGCATCACTATTTTCTAATACTTCAACTATTTCTACTCCTTCTCCATGTACTTTTACATCATATCCCAACTTTCGAAGGGCTACTGCTTCAGCCGTTAATTTACTTTCTTCCATTAGATCTGTCATCATTTCAAGATATTTGTCCATATTTATTCCCTCTGGTAATTGTTCTGAAATGATTTCTAGTTCATGGCCTCGGGGTTGTATTGTTTTGACATAAATATAATCCCACACAGTTGCTTTTTGACTACCTACTGCAGTTAATAAGAAGCTCCCTTTAATTCGATCTTTATATCCGTTTTCTACACTAATTATTGGAGATAAATCCTCTGCTACTCCTGGAGTCATCAAATAAAAAGAAGTGGGGATAAAGTTAATTATTATAAAAATAATTATTATTATTCCAATACCTTTTTTTAGTTTATCTTTTTTCATATTGATACCACTCCATATACTATTTTTAATTGTTGTTATATTTTTCCAACAAAGCTTTTTCTACAGGTTTTGGAACAACGTTATCCATGCTTCCTCCAAATTGAGCTACTTCCTTGACAACACTAGAACTTAAAAAAGCATATTTGGAATCTGTCATTAAAAAGACAGTTTCAATCTCAGGGTCTAGTTCTTTGTTCATCGAAGCCATTTGAAATTCTCCCTCGAAATCAGAGACTGCTCTCAATCCTCTGATTATTGCACAAGCATTTTTTGATCTGACATAATTAGTTGTCAACCCGGTAAAAGAATCAACTCTCACTTTAGGGATATTTTCGGTTGTCTCTTTTAATAATTCAACTCTTTCTTGCATTGAAAAGATAGGGTCCTTATTAGGATTTTTAAAAACTGCTACTATGACTTCATCAAAGATATTAGCAGCCCTTTTTATTATATTTAAATGTCCTTTTGTAACTGGATCAAAACTGCCTGGATAAACAACTCGATCTAACATTTATTTCTCCTCCTTAAACAAATATACTTTGATTACTGTTTCATTATAATTTCTGTCCTTCAAAGTTATTAAGTTATCAATTTCATCAATATTTTCATCCCGATGGTGTTCAACTATTACAAGGGAATCATTATATAATAGATCATTATTTATGAGAGAATAAAGGGTATTATTAACATAATCCTTCTTATAGGGTGGATCTAGAAATACTATATCATTTTTCTTACTAATATTCTTAAGATATTTAAATACATTCTCGGTCTCGACTTTACATTTTTTTTCAAATCCACACTTTTCTATATTTCTTCTAATTAGAGCTGAATACTGATTATTTTGTTCAACAAATGTCAGCTCTTCTACTCCTCTACTAACGGCTTCTAAACCTAATGTACCAAAACCAGCGAAAAGATCGAGTCCTCTTTTGAAAGGATAATATGGTAAGATCATACTGAATAAAGCTTCCTTAACTTTATCCAATGTTGGCCTTACTTCCTTTGTATCTATGCTTTCTAACCTGATTCCACCTGCTTTTCCTGCAATTACCCTCATTTTAGATCACCACTATTATATAATTATTTCTAATTCTTTTAATTTCTCAGATAATTTACTATACTTTTGGGGCCAATTTTGATCATTGGTTAGTTGATTGGCCTCCTTATTTGCTTTAGCCAATATTTTTCTATCTTTTAGAATATCAGCCACCTTCAAATCTGTCACACCATGCTGCTTGGTTCCAAAAAATTCACCGGGACCTCTGATTTCAAGATCTGCTTCCGAAATTCGGAAACCATCATTTGACTCAGTCATTACCTCTAATCTTTTTTTAGCTTCTTCAGTTTTTGGATCTGCTATCATTATACAGTAAGCTTGGGAATCACTACGACCTACTCTTCCTCTTAATTGATGAAGTTGAGCTAGACCAAACCTTTCAGCATTTTCAATAACCATAACGTTTGCTGTTTTAACATCTACTCCTACTTCAATTACGGTGGTAGATATCAACACATCTATTTTCTGGTTAACAAAATCACTCATTATTCTATTTTTTTCATTATTACTTAATTGTCCGTGCAGAACTTCAATATTGAATTCAGATAGATAATTATCTTCTAACATTTCTTTTATTTCAGCAATAGAATAGGCTTCTAAGCCTTCCGAAGGATCTATAAGCGGACAAACAACATAAGCCTGTTCACCTTCTTTAATTTTATCCTTAACAAAATTATAGATTTTAGCTCTGCTCTTTTCAGTTCTCCAGGTAGTAATAACAGGCTTTCTGCCTGGTGGCATTTCATCTATTATTGATAAATCAAGATCTCCATAAAGAGTTAATGCTAGCGAACGAGGAATTGGAGTTGCAGTCATTACTAAGAGATCCGGGTTTTCACCTTTTTGTTTCAATTCATACCTCTGTTCTACTCCGAACCTATGCTGCTCATCTATAACAATTAAACCTATTTCTGAATAATCAATATCTTTTTGAAAAAGAGCATGAGTACCTAGTATAAGATCGGCCTCATTATTTTTAATTCTCTCAATAATTTTTTCACGTTTTGAATCCTTAATACCTCCTATTAACAATTCGATATTATAATCAAATATTTTCAATATCTTTTTAATTTTAATAAAATGTTGTTCTGCTAAAATTTCAGTAGGAGCCATCATTATCCCTTGATATCCATTTTCTATGGTTTTAATTAAAGCCATTACAGCTATTACAGTTTTGCCCGAACCCACATCTCCCTGTAGTAATCTTTGCATAGGGTGAAGGTCTTCCATGTCAGTTTTTATTTGGTCCCAAACGCTCTCCTGAGCTGCTGTTAAATTGAAATGAAGATCCTGTAATAAACTGTTGATTTCATTTTTGGCAGTGGAATGCTGTATCCCCTTCTTCCTCTTGTAATTTTTTTTCCGCTTTTGCATCGCAATTTGAAACAAAAATAACTCTTGAAATGCAAGTCTATTTCTTGCTTTGATGAAAGTTTTTCTATCCTGGGGAAAATGCATATTTAAAATTGCTTCCCTAATCTCAATATAATCATATTTTTCTATTATATATTGGGGAAGGAAATCCCCCAATTTTTTTAAATGTTCTTTAAGGGCCTGATAGATTATATATCTTAATCTTTTTTGAGTAATCCCCTCTGTTAAAGAATAAATAGGAACAACTCGCCCCGTATGAATAGTAGGTGAATCTTCTTCCACTTTTTCATAAACGGGATTTAAAATTTCCTTTTTATTATATTTGAAAAAACTCTTTTTACTTATTTCTCCATATATATTAAAAGCTGCCCCTTTTTCAAATACATCATCTAAATAAGATTGGTTAAACCAGGTACATACCACAGTATCAGTATCATCAGATAAAGTAACTTTAAAAATAGATTTATATTTTCCCCTTTTGATTAGTTTTTTATCTAATACCTCAGCTTGAATACTTTCTTCTTGTCCTGGCCTGATAAATCTGATCTCCTTAAAGTCACCTCTATCTTGATAAGTACGGGGAAAATAATAGAATAAATCTTTTAAAGAATAAACCCCTAAATTATTTAATCTTTTTTCAAATTTTGGTCCTACCCCAGTTAGATACCTTATTTCTTCACCCTTAGATTCACTCATTCAAATATTTCCCACCCTTAAAAAGAATGACTCCGTAAACAGTTGGGCCAGTGTGGCTTCCAATAACAGGTCCAACATAATTTTCAAAATAATTATATTGAATTTCTGTCTCATCTATTAACTTTTTAAATTTAGCTTTGAAGCTTTCTGCATAATCTTTTTCACCATATAATATACCAAACCAATAATTTTTCTTTTTACTTTTATCTATAGAAATATAATCTTGCACAAAATCTAATATTTTATTATGAATATTACTTCTCCCCCTTACTTTATCTAAAGGTTCTACACTTTTAGAGTTAAAATCTAATTTTAAGATTGGTTTTAGATTGATAAGATTACCTATAAATGATTCTGCTTTGTTTATCCGGCCTCCCTTTTGAAAAAAAGATAGATCATCAACGGTTAAATAAATTTTAATATCCTGCCTTGCTTCATTTAAGATTCTGATAATTTCATCTTTTTTATAATTTTTATCTACAAGTTCTGCCGCTAACATTACTAAAAATCCCAAACCCATTGAAGCAGATTTCGAATCAATAATAGAAATATTATATTCCGGGTTCTCTTTTAAAGCCAATTTTGCAGATTGAATAGTCCCACTTAAATGCCCAGATAGATGTATAGATAATATCTGGTCATATTTTTGATTTAATTCTTTGTATTTTATAGCAAATTCGCCTGTAGATGGTTGAGACGTAGTTGGCATATCTTCCGTATTATCAATTTTTTGAAAAAATTGATCCGAAGTGATCTCTGTTTTATCTTTATATTGGTTATCCCCTATGCTTACGGTTAAGGGTATCAAATTTATCTCATATTTTTCTATAATAGACTCTGGCAGATCACATGTGCTATCAGTTAGAATACCTATTCTCATACTATACTCTCCTTATTATTAATTATTCAATTGATATTATATATGGATAAAGTGGTTGTCCACCTTTATAGATTTCTATTTCAATATCTTCTGCTTTTTCTTCAAAAATATCCTTGATCTTTTCTGCTTCTTTGTGATCAGCATCATCACCATAATAAATAGTTACAAGGTCTTCATTATCCCAGACTATATCTATTAATTTTTTGACAACTTCTAGTTCAGATTCACCAGCAGACTTAATTGTACCATCTACGAGCCCTATTACATCTCCTTCTTCGATTTCAAATCCATTTACATTAGAGTCTTTGACCGCTCTAGTTATTTCAAGAGTTTTAACAGAAGTAATTTCTTTTTCCATTGCCTCTTTAATCTCACCAATTTTATCATTATCATTAAATACTAACAAGGCAGAAATCGCTTCCGGGATCGCTTTAGTTTCCACCACTCCAATCCTCTTTTCTGACAACGGAGAAGCCTGTTGGGCAGCTGATATAATATTTTTATTGTTGGGAAGTATGATTATTTTATCCTGGTCCATCTGATCTATAGCATCTACAAAATCATTGGTACTAGGATTCATAGACTGTCCACCATCGATAATCAAATCAACTCCTAGTTCCATTAATATATTTTTGATTCCTGTGCCTTTAGCAACAGCTATTATGCCAGTATTTCTATTAAGTTTTGCAGTTTTTGAATTTTTTATGGCCTTTTCTTTGAAATCCTCTGTACTCTTCTCCTTGAGATTTTCATATTCTTCCTTTTGTTTCATTTCATTTTTTTCTCTCATCTCTGCATTCTGCAATTTCATATTATCTATATTAATGTCTCTAAGACTACCAGTTTTAAGAGCATACTCTAAAATAATTCCTGGATGGTTGGTGTGGATATGAATTTTAATTACCTCTTGATCACCAACAACCATTAAGGATTCCCCAAACTGTTCAATATCATTTTTGATCTCATCTAGATTTACATTCTTGCCTTTTACATTTATTAAAGTTTGAGTACAATAACCATATTTTAACTCTTCAACTTCTTCTTTAACTTCCTTTTCCAAAACAGTTTCTTTACTAATTTTTTCTTTACCGGTCAATCCAGCTAACATACCTTCTAAAATAGTTAAATAACCCTGTCCGCCCGCATCAACTACACCGGCTTCTTTTAACAATGGAAGTTGTTCAGGGGTTTTATTTAACGCTTTATGAGCAGTATCTATGACCTTATTTAATAATACTTCAATATTTTCAGCATCTTCAAGTTTTTCAGCTTTTCTGGCTGCCTTTCTAGCAACTGTCAAAATAGTACCTTCCACAGGTTTTAAAACACCTTGATATGCTATTCGTGAAGCATCTGATAAAGAATTTATTAAATCTTTATTCCCCATCACTCTCTTATTTTTATTTGCTTCTGAAAAACCTCTGAGAAGCTGTGATAAAATAACACCAGAATTACCTCGTGCACCCATTAAAGCTCCTTTAGAAAGAGCCTGAGTTAGGTCATCGATTCTATTTGAACTAGCTTTTTCAAGATTTTCTACAGCCTCCTGAAACGTTAACAACATATTAGTTCCCGTATCACCATCTGGCACAGGGAAAACATTTAATGAATCTATATATGATTGTTGATCTTTAAGTTTACCAAGGGCACCATAACACATCTTCCTAAATATTTCTCCATTTATGACTTTTAATTCCTCATTCTGTACCATTACCTATTCTCACTCCCTGGACATTTATCTCTATATTATCTACTTCAATACCTACTCTGTTTTTAAGGGTATACTTAACTCTCTCAATTATATTACTTGCTACCTCATGAATGTTTGTTCCATATTCAACTACAATATTTAAAACTATTGAAACTTCATCTTCATTAATTTCTAAAGATACACCCTTACTTAGATTATCTAAACCAAGGAGATCTGCAATACCATCCTGCATATTTCTTGAAGACATACCTACAAGACCGTAACATTCCATTGCTGAAAGTCCAGCGATATTTTCTATGACCTCTTCAGCTATAAATATTTTACCTAGATCAGTATTAATTTCTTTTATCATGATTTTCACCCCTCTTTATATACATTGTAATTTTACTATATATTACTAAATCATGCAACACTAACAATCATAAACTGAAATAATTATAATAAACTACTTGTCACAACCAGCCTTTGTGTGTTAAAATGATACTTGACTGAAAAGTTATATAAGATACAGGAGGTGTAACAAATGGCACAACATTGTGAAATATGCGGTAAAGGCAGCAATAATGCTAATAGAATCAGAAGACGTGGTAAAGCTAAGAAAAAAGGTGGAGTTGGTAGAAATGTTACTAATGTAAGTAGCCGTACTCAAAAACCCAACCTTCAAAAAGTTAAGGCGATTGTGGATGGTAAAAAACAAAAAATTACAGTCTGCACAAAATGCCTGAAAGCAAATAAAGTTCAACGTGCATATTAAATGGATTTTTTATAACGGGGTTTATTCAATAGATATTGAATAAACTCCTCTTATTATTTAACTATATTTTTTTCGATTTTTCTTTTTATTTCCCCAATACTTAAATCAGATTTTGCCACTCCCGTATTTACAGCCTCTTCTGCAACCGCAAAAGCTGTATGCAAAGCCACCTTTTCATCAAAAACATCCGGAATTATCTTATTTTTATTTAGATTATCCCCTGTCAATTCTGCAATTTTAATCGCTGCTTTCCATTTCATCTTTTGATTTACCTCAGAGGCGCGGGCATCTAGAACACCTCTAAATAATCCAGGAAACACCAAAACATTATTAATCTGATTATCATAATCTGACCTACCTGTAGCCACAATATATGCACCAGCTTGAGATGCTTTATTAGGATTAATCTCAGGATCAGGATTTGCCAAGGCAAAAATTATTGGTTTTTCACTCATACTTTTAACCATCTCTTCGTTTACTATATTGCCGGCAGAAACCCCTATAAATACATCCGAATTTATAATAACATCTTTTAAATTTCCTGATTGTTTCCTGCCTGTCATTTCAGCTAACTGTTCTAAAAACCTATCGTTTTCTTCTCGCCCCTTATATATAACTCCATTCTTATCAACCACAGTCATGTTTTTAACCCCGGCGGTTAATAATAATTTGGTCACAGCAAATCCAGCAGCTCCTGCTCCAGTAACTACCAATTTAATATCTTCAATATTTTTATTAACAAGCTTGAGAGAATTAAATAAACCAGCCAAAACTACAATTGCAGTACCGTGCTGGTCATCATGGAAAATAGGAATATTAGTTTTTTCTTTAAGTTTTTCCTCTATTTCAAAACAAAAAGGGGCCTTTATATCTTCTAAATTAATTCCCCCAAAAGAAGAAGTTAAATTGACAATATTTTGCACGAATTCTTCTACATCATTTCTTTTTATACATAGTGGATAAGCATCGACTCCTGCAAATCTTTTGAATAAAATAGCTTTACCTTCCATTACCGGTAAAGCAGCTTCAGGACCAATATCTCCTAATCCTAAAACAGCACTTCCATCGCTGATGACTGCAATACTATTATTTTTGATAGTATAATCATAAATGCTCTTTTTATTATTATATATTTTTTTAGATACTTCAGCTACTCCAGGTGTGTAAAGTAAGCTTAAATCTTTCTTGTCATCTAAATTATATTTACTCTCGATAGAGAGCTTACCCTGTAATTTTTTGTGCAACTTCACCGCTTCTTCTTTAAAATTCATCTGTTTACCTCGTCTCTTTGAATTTATTCTTGCCTATTTCATAGTAATCATTACCTAAAATATCATTAATAACAACAACCGGAAATTCTTTAAGTTTTAACACTCTCATTGCTTCTGTTCCCAGTTCAGGGTACGCAACTATTTTTGATTTAATAATTTTCTGTGACAATAAGGCTGCTGTGCCCCCCACCGCTGCAAAATATACAGCAGTATTTTCTATTAAAGCATCTACAACTTCTTTACTCCTTGGCCCTTTGCCTATTATTCCCTTTAAACCCCTCTGAAGTAAAGCAGGTGTATATTTATCCATCCTATAACTTGTCGTCGGACCACAGGCTCCTATTGGTTGATCAGGCCGGGCTGGAGCTGGCCCGGTATAATAAATTACAGAATTTTTTATATCAATAGGTAAATCTTTATCATTTTTAATTAATTCATATATTATTTTATGAGCTTGATCTCTTGCGGTATAAATACAACCACTGAGATAAACTTTATCTCCTGCTTTAAGATTTTTAATTTTACTTTCTGTTAAAGGTGTTTTTATTTTCATTTTACCACCTGCTTATATGGATATCTTGAGATGTCTTGAAGCATGACAGTTTATATTTACAGCTACTGGTAAAGAGGCAATATGACAAGGATGAGTTAAAATATTAACATCTAAAGCAGTGATATTTCCACCCAATCCCGCAGGACCAATCCCAGTTTTATTTACTTCTTCTAATATTTTTCTTTCAAAGTCTTTTATATCATTATCTTCATTATTATCTTTTACTAAGGCTTTTTTTGATAAAAACGCAGCTTTCTCAAAAGTCCCACCAATCCCTATACCTAGAACATATGGAGGACATGCGTTAGCACCAGCATTTTGAACCGTTTCCATAATGAAAGCAGTAATTTCTTTTTTTGTAGAGGTAGGTTTAAACATTTTAATCCTACTCATGTTCTCACTACCTGCCCCTTTTATTAATATTTCCAGATCCAGCTTATTGCCAGGAACAATATCAGTATATATAATAGCTGGAGTATTATCTCCAGTATTCTTTCTTTTAAAAGGATCTTCTACTATTGAATTCCTTAGAAATCCTTCATTATAGCCGATTTTTATTCCATAGTTTACGGCATCGTTCAAATTCCCATCTATACTTACTTCATTACCTATTTCAGCAAAAATAATAACTATACCCGTGTCCTGACAAATTGGAATTTTTTCTCTTCTGGCAATTTTAGCGTTTTCAATCAATTCATTTAAAACATTCTTCCCCAAAGCAGAATTTTCTTTTTTAACAGCATTCCTTATTTTCTTAAGTAAATTTTGCTCAAGAGAAAAATTAGCTGTCTGCACAGCTTCTTTAATTTCTTTTGTTATTATTTCACTATCTATTATTCTCATAGTTTACTCCCATTAACAATTTTTGCAAATAAAATATAATACTTTACCTGCACCAACCTTTATTACAGCCTTTTCTCTCTTTATAATATTACTGATACCCCTGCTGCTTGCTCTTTTTAATGTATAATTATCTAATTTATACTTACAACCTTTCAAACTCTCAATTAATACCTCGTCCCCCAGAGAAAATAGAGAAAGAGTATAGCCCACTTTATTTTTAAAATTTTTCTTATTTGTTATTAAACCCACTTCTATTCCGGGTTCCACAATGTTTGCCTTGATATTTCTATTCAGGGCATATTCCAACAACAAAATATTACCAAATTGCTGATCTAATCTTCCACCGGTAGCACCTATAAAACTAATATTTTTAAGACCATTTTCTAAGCAATAGTCAATAGATAATTCACCATCAGTTTTATCTTTATCACTATCGAATTCATAAATTTCTCCATTAAAGTTTTTTAGTAACTTAGAATTCCTATTAATTGAATCAAAATCACCTATTATAGTATCTGGCTCTCTATCTACAATATTTTTAAGAAACTTATATCCCCCATCTACAGCAATAACCTTCTCATAATTTTTTACAATTTTTTTGTATTTGATTTTTTGATTATCAAAAACTCCATTTAAAACTACTAAGCCTCTTACCAATTAAATCACTAACCTTTCAAAATTCTTCTGAACTTTTCAAGATTTTTTTCTGGAGTTCCTTTAAATATTGCAGAACCGCTCACTATTATATCAACCCCGGCCTCTGCTATTTCTTTAACATTATTAAAATTAATCCCACCATCAATTTCAACTAAAGTTTCAGTAGGACTTTTTTCAATCATGTTATTTAATTTCTTTACTTTTTCTAACACTTGAGTTATAAAAGTCTGGCCACCAAAGCCAGGATTTACAGACATTAATAAAATTAAATCTACATCATCAATTATATTTTCGATTGTATTTAGCGGAGTCGCCGGGTTTAGAGTAACACCGGCTTTACATCCGCTGCTTTTAATTATTTGGACAGCCCGGTGGATATGGTCAGTAGCTTCTACATGAATGGTAATAATATCACTACCTGCTTCTGCAAAATCTTTGATATATTTCTCAGGTTCTACAATCATCAGATGTGTATCAAAAATATGTTGGCTGTGCGGTCTAATAGATTCTATTACTAGAGGCCCATAAGTTATATTCGGGACGAATCTACCATCCATAATATCTAAATGAAGGTATTTTGCATCTTTAACACTTTCCACTTCTTCTTTTAATTTACTAAAATCAGCTGATAAAATTGATGGAGCAAAATTAACCATACATATCATCCTCTTTATCTTGCAATTCTTTATAAATTTCTTTATAGTTCTCATATCTTTCTTGAGATATCTGCTCTTCTTCCAAAGCTTTTTTTACTTCACAACCGGGTTCATGGGTATGACTGCAGGTATTAAATTTACAACTTCCTTCATATTCTTCGAATTCAGGAAAATAATATCTTAAATCATCAGAATTAATATTCTCAATATTTATATTGGTAAAACCAGGGGTATCTGCTAAAAATCCCTTACCGGGGAGCGGTATTAACTCCACATGCTTTGTGGTATGGACACCTCTTTTTATTTTTTTACTAACCTCGTTTGTAGGTAGGTCAACATCTTCAACAACACTATTGATTAAGGTAGATTTACCACTACCACTAGGACCCGCTATAACAGAGATATTATTTTCTAACTGTTGATAGAGTTTATCTAACCCCTGATGCTGTTTTGCGCTGATATAAAAGACATCATATCCTATCCCAGGATAAACAGCTAATTCTTCTTTGACTTCCTCTAGATTATTTACTAAATCTATTTTATTGAAAACTATGAGCGGTTTTAACCCAGATGATTCAGCCATTAGAATAAATCTATCTAATATTTTTTTATCCATAGGAGGACTTTTAAGTGAATTTAAAATAATCGTCTGTTCCACATTAGCTACTTTTGGTCTATTAAGAAGATTATCTCTTTTTTTAACCGACTCCACAATTTTATCCTCATGATCTATTTCTGCTATATCGCCTGGATAAACCTGTTTCTGGATTTTGCCTCTTATCCTGCATTTATGAATTTCCTCATTTGTTTTTACAAAGAAAAACCCACCTAAAGTTTTTGTAATAATACCTTCCATTAATAACCCCCTATTTATGTATCAATTTCTTGTTCTTTTATTAACTCATCATCTCGATATATTTCTAAAATAGTTGGACCAACACTGTAAATAGTTTCATTTACATATTCGCCCGGGCTATGATTTCTCTGATAAGCTACTTCTTCTCCATTACTGTCTTTAACTACAATTTTTATTTCCTGTTCATTGCTTCCTACAATATTGATCCCTATATTAGTTCTATGTTCTTCAAAATCACCGTTGTTAACTAAACCAGTACTAACCCCTAAGTCCACATCAGAATTCTCAGGTACATCTTCACCTGCTTCATATTCCTGATTCATTACTAGTCCTTCCTCATATCTTGTCGATTTTTCGTAATTTAATTTTCCAACCTCTAAACCATTTTGGGTTAACATGTTAAATGCATCATCCTTTTTTACCCCTAATAATGAAGGCATTTTAACCATTATAGGTTCTGGTCCTTTGCTAACCCCTAATTGTACTTTAGTGTTAACCTCTATTTCACTACCAGGTTCAGGAGTTTGAGAAACAACAAAATTCTCATCAAACTGCTCACTATATTCATACTCAATTTCCTCTACCTGTAACCCTAAATTATCAAGTAAGACCTCAACTTCTCTTAAGGGACGACCATTAAAATCTGGTACTTCAACAATTTTAGGTCCTTTACTAAGGGTTACAACTATCTGCCGGGTCTGTTTTACCCTTTCACCCGCCTGGGGTTCCTGAGTAACAATATGACCTTCTTCAACTTCATTGTGGAAAATTTCTTCTTCAGCTTTTCTTAAATTTAAACCTCGTTGGGATACTATATCTTGAGCTTCCTTATATTCAGCATCAATTAAATTAGGTACTTTTACAATTGGAACTTCTGTATAAACCTTGAAAAAATATATCAATCCAAATACCAAAGCAGACCCCAAAATCACAACAACCAAAGACCAGACTACCCATTTTTGATACTTGGATTTTCTTTTAGTTTCTGTTGAAAAATAACTTTGGGATTTTGCTTCTGAATCATCTTTTTTATTATCCTTTTTCTCTTTACTCTTTTCTTCTTTTTCTAACTCCTTCTTTTTAATTTCTGATTTCTTCAAAACCTTTGTATCGTTTTTCTCAGCCTGTCCTTCTCCTTTATTAAATTGATCAGCAGTTTCAATATTTTTTAAAGTATTAACCAGCTCTTCTCTTAATTCAGAAGCATTGCTAAATCT
The DNA here is from genome assembly GCA_046482435.1 of Halanaerobiales bacterium. Taxonomy (GTDB): domain Bacteria; phylum Bacillota; class Halanaerobiia; order Halanaerobiales; family M55B127; genus M55B127. The sequence goes on along the minus strand of JAWOEZ010000077.1, from coordinate 12,128 downwards.
ATCTTTAGGGTCTTTAGATAAAGTTTTCATTACTAAATTATTAACTTGTTTTGGGACTGAAGGCACAACATTTTTTAACTCTTCAGGTTCATTTTGAATATGTTTTAATGCCACAGAAATGGGGCTATCCCCTTTAAAAGGAACCCTCCCTGTTATCATTTCATATAAAACGATACCAATTGAATATATATCTGAATATGTATTTATTTCTTTTCCCTGGGCTTGCTCCGGTGAAAAATAATGAGCACTTCCCATGATAGTATCTGTTATGGTCATTGTAGAGGTCGTTACAGCTCTTGCAATCCCAAAATCTGTAACTTTAATTTGGTTATTATCAGTTAATAAAATATTATGTGGCTTTATATCACAATGAATAATATTATTATTATGGGCAACTTCAACACCCGCTGTAACCTGATTGGCTATATCAAGAGCCTCGACTATCGAAAGTTTACCCCTCTCTTTGATAACAGTTTTTAAATCTTTGCCCTCGATATATTCCATAACTAAATAAAGACTATCTTCACTCTCCACAATATCGTAGATACTTACCACATTGGGATGAGTAATTCTTGCAACAGCTTTGGCTTCATGTCTAAATTTATTGATAAAGTCTTGATCTGAAACGAATTCCGGTCTCAGCATTTTTATAGCAACTTTCCGGTCTAATAAAATATCCTGTGCTTCATATACTAACGCCATTCCACCGCTACCTATTTGCTTTTTAATTTTGTATCTGTCATTTAATAATTTACCAATCATATTGACACCTCATATACTTATATCTTTCCCATTATTATTGTAATATTATCGTTTCCGCCGTTTTTTAAAGCCATATTTCCCAATGTATCTAGTATTGCCTCAACTTCACCATTTTTTTGAAATACATCCTCTATATTTTCAAATCTAATCATATCGGACAACCCATCTGTACACAACATGACTATATCATTAATCTTGATATCTCTTTGACCGGTTTGAATTTCCAATTTCCGATCTACGCCAAGAGCTTGGGTGATTATATTTTTATTGGGATGGTCAAAGGCTTCATCAGGTTCAATAGTCTTGTTTTCTACTAAGTCATTTACTAATGAGTGATCTTTTGTAATTTGATGTAATTGACCATCATAAATATAAATCCGGCTGTCGCCAACATGGCCAAAATAAAGGGTCTTATCTTTAATTAAACTAAGTGTTAGGGTGGTTCCCATCTCCTTGTAATCATTGTTTTCTTCTGAGTAATTAAAAATATTTTTGTTGGCTTTTTTAACAGCAGACTCAATCTGATTGATTAAATCTTTTTCAGAATTAAAAGGAAAATCTTTTATGGTATCTATTGCCACCCTACTCGCTATTTCTCCAGCATTATGACCCCCCATCCCATCAGCTACTGCTAGGATGGCTTTTATTTTTGGGGGGTGCATAATTAAATAGCTATCTTCATTATTTTCTCGATTGTTCCCGATATTCGTAAAAATATTAAAACCCATTTTCATCCCCCATTTTTGTAGCTGGCTCTCAGCTGTCCACAAGCTGCTTTTATATTTGTCCCCTTTTCGACTCTAATCGTAGTAGAAATATCGTTTTTCTCTAGTCTTTCTTTAAAATATTTAGCAACAGTCTTTGAAGGTCTTTTTATATCAAGCCCCGGTACAGGATTAGCCGGAATTAAATTCAGATGAACTAATTTATTTTTTAAAAGAGCTACTAATTGTTCGGCATGAATCTCTTTATCATTAATTCCTTTCATCAGAACATATTCAAATGTTACACGCCGATTTGTTCTTCTTATATAATAATTAACAGCTTCCATCAATTTATCTAGATTATATTTTCTATTGATAGGCATTAATTCATTTCTTAATTGATTATTGGGGGCATTAAGTGAAATCGCTAAGCCAATCTGTTTGTTTTGATCTGCTAAGGTTTTGATTTTATTAATTATTCCAGAAGTAGAGATAGTAATCCTTCTAATCCCTATATTTAAACCTTTCTCATTATTTAATATAGATACTGCTTTCATCACATTTTCATAATTTAAGAAGGGTTCCCCCATTCCCATAAAAACTATATTGCTTATTTTGGGATTACCATATTCTTTTGGACTAATATCAATTTGTATTTTTAAAACCTGTTCTATTATTTCTGAAACAGATAAATCGCGTTGTAGACCATCGACACCGGTTGCACAAAATTTACACCCAAGAGAACACCCAATTTGACTTGAAACACAGATAGAGTACCTATTTTCATCTTGATAAGGTAAGAATACGCTTTCAAGTAAGTTATTATCTTTAGTTTTCCAGAGGTATTTTTGGGTTCCATCTTTTGCAATCAGTTTTTTGTCTAGTTTTAAATCAGCGATTTCATATTTTCCCGCTAGCTCATTTATTAAAGTTTGAGGCAAATTATCCATTTTTTGAAACTCTATTATTCCATTTCTGTAAATCCAGTTAAAAACCTGTTTTGCTCTATAACCTTTTATGCCAACTTTTTCAAATTCTTCTTTTAAATCATCTAAATTAAACTTTAATAAATTTTTTTTAATCATTTCTACCCATTCCAAACAGCACAACAATTCTTAATAAATTTACTAAAGCAACTAGAGTTGCTGATAGATACGTAAATGCCGCTGCTCTTAATACTTTCTTAGCACCTTTGATTTCCTTTGAATTTAAAATATTATACTTTTTTAATAAGGTTAAAGCCCTTTTACTAGCATTAAACTCTACCGGCAAGGTAACTAAATGAAATACAAACGCCCCTAAAAACATAATAAAACCCAAAGCTATTAAAAACTGAGTTTGCAACAAGAAACCAATGAACGCCATTGGCAGCCCCCAGTTTGAACCTATACTAGCCAAAGGAACCAAATTTGCCCTCAGCTTTAATGGTGTATATCCTTTTGAATCCTGAATAGCGTGTCCGGCTTCATGAGCTGCAACCCCAATTGCAGCAATAGAATTGCTTCCATAAATATTTTGGGATAGATTCAGTTCTTTATTTTTAGGGTCATAATGGTCATTTAAATTTCCTTCGATTCTTTTAACCTTTATATCATTAACACCATTTTGAACCAAAAGTTTTTTTACAACCTCTGCTGCTGTTTTGTTTACACTAGCATTAATCTCAGAATATTTATTAAAAGTGCTCTTCACTTTATATTGAGCATAAATTGCAATTAATAGTACAGGTATTAACATTATTATTGTGGGATCATATAAAAACAAGAGCTATCACTCCCTTTTGCTATCTAACTGTATTCCTTCCTCTAAATCATATCCCCTTAAAAAATCTGAAGAAGACATCTCTTTTTTACCGGCTAACTGTAATCTATTAATTTTTATAACTCCATCCCCGGTTTGAACTAAAAGCCCAAAATCAGGATCGGCATTTACAACACTACCTGGTTTCAGTTCTGTATTATGATTTAGAACTTCCACTTCAAATATTTTCAAAAGTTCACCGTTTAAATAAGTAAATGAGCCCGGCCAAGGATTCATAGCCTTTACAAGATAATATATATATCGGCTGGATTTTCCCCAGTCTATTAGGCCATCTTCTTTTGATAACTGACTGGTATAACTTGATTTCGTTTCATCTTGTGGTACTGTAGGTAGATCATTGTCTTTTAAGTCAAGAACAGTTTTGGTTAATAGTTCTGCTCCAGATTGAGCTAACTTATCATGCAGATCACCTGCATTATAACTATTTTTAATTGCAATCTCTTTTTGATAGATGATGTCTCCAGTATCCAGGCCTTCTTCCATAAACATTGTGGTTACACCTGTCTTATCTTTGCCATCTAAGATAGCATGTTGTATAGGGCTAGAACCCCTATACTCAGGCAATAATGAGGCATGTAAATTTATACAACCTTTCTCTGGTAATTCCAGTAATTCTTTTGAAAGAATCTGACCGTATGCAACTACAACAATAAGGTCTAATTCCATTTTATCTAATTTTTTAATAATTTCATCACTGTTGATATTTTCAGGTTGTAATACCTGTAGGTTCCTTTTTAAACTTTCTTTTTTCACTGGAGTGTATTGGACCTTTTTACCTCTACCGCGTCTGCGGTCAGGTTGAGTAATTACGCCTTTAATTTTTATCTCATCTTCGTCACTTAATTTTTTTAAACTTGGTACAGAAAAATCAGGTGTACCAGCAAATACTATATTCATAATATCACTCCGCTTCTTCATCTTTGATTTCTTCTGCCTTATCAACAAACAAGACACCATTTAAATGATCAACCTCATGAAGAAATGCTCTGGCTTTTAGTCCCTCCAATTCATATTTTACTTTTTTACCCTCTTGATTTAAACCTTCAATAATAACTTCTTCTGGTCTTTCTACTAATCCCCGTTTGCCGGGTACACTTAAGCAACCTTCTTCTGCCATTGCCTTTCCCTTTTCCTTAATTAATACTGGATTAATAGTTATCTTTAAATCTTCTTCAACCTTTACAACAATAACACGTTGTAATATACCAATCTGGGGAGCAGCTAACCCAATGCCTTCAGCTGCTTCCATGGAATCTATCATATTATCAATTAATTCTTTAGTCTGTTCAGTTATATTTTCAACTTCTTTTGATCTACTTCTTAAGACGGGGTCCCCAATCTCTCTTATTGGCAAAATAGCCATTTTAATCACCTCTTATAACATTATAACATTGATATCGGATCTACATCAATATTATACTTTACATTCATACTGATCTTCTTAAGAAAGTCTTCTTTTATTTTCATCATAACTTCTGTTCTTACATCTACCTCAGTAAATTTTAACATTAATTGTATTCTGTATTCTCCCCTGACCCTTTCTATAGGAGCTGGTGAGGGACCAATTATTTTTTCTACTTCATATTGTTTTATATAATTATATAACTTTTCAGCCGCTTTTTCAGCTTTATTTTTGTTTTTATGAACCATTGTAATATTAACTAAGTACGTAAAAGGAGGATATTGTAAGGATTTACGCAGGGGAATTTCTTTATTATAAAAATACTCATAGTCATGTTCCTTGGCTGCTAACACACTATAGTGTTCGGGACTATAAGTTTGGATAGCTACTTTCCCTTCTTTTTTACCCCGGCCTGTCCTGCCGGCCACCTGGGTTAAAAGCTGAAAGGTTCGTTCAGATGACCTAAAGTCCGGAAGATTCATTATTGTATCTGCTGTTACAACTCCTACGAGTAAAACATTTGGGTAATCATGACCTTTGGCCACCATTTGAGTACCCACTAATATATCAATTTCAGCCTTTTCAAGTTTTTCTAATATTTTTCTATGTGACCCTTTCCTAGTTGTGGTATCATAATCCATTCTTGCTACTTCAGCATCTGGAAAAATATTTTTGATTTCCCGCTCTATCCTCTCGGTTCCTATTCCAAAATCCTTTATATATTTACTACTGCAGTTTGGACAATACTTCGGTACTTTTTTTGAATTACCACAGTAATGACAGATAAGTTCACCTTTATCCCGGTGATAAGTCATCGAAATATCGCAATTATCACACTTTATAACTTCCCCACAACTTCTACATAATACGAAACTGGAGTATCCCCTTCTATTCAAAAATAAGATGGCCTGTTGTCCATTTTTTAAAACTATTTCCAATCTTTCTTTTAAGTATTCACTAAAAATAGAGGGGTTCCCCTTTTTTAATTCTTCTTTCATGTTTATTATTTCAACCGGAGGCATCAATTTATTATCAATTCTATTAGGTAACGATAAATATTCATAATCACCTTCTTTGGCCTGATAGTAACTTTCTATAGAAGGTGTAGCGGTTCCCAGCACTAAATCTATATTACTTATTTGGGCTCTCTTTTGAGCAACTTCCCGGGCATGGTAAAAGGGATGAGTCCCTTGTTTATATGAGTTTTCATGTTCTTCATCTATTATAATAATCCCAAGATTTTCTACCGGTGCAAATATTGCTGACCGTGCTCCAATTACTATTTTAGCTCTACCTCTTTTTATACTACGCCACTCATCATATCTTTCCCCAGATGATAAGGCAGAATGCAAAACAGCAATTTCTTCACCAAATCGGCTATAAAACCTTTTAACCATCACTGGGGTTAAAGAAATTTCGGGCACTAATAGAATTGCCCCTCTACCTTCTTTTAAGACTTCTTTTATCAACTGCATATAAACTTCTGTTTTACCTGAACCTGTTACCCCATGCAGGAGATATGTCTTGCTCTTTTTTTCAAAAAGAGTACTATTGATTTTTGCCAAGACTGTTTTCTGAGCTTCAGTTGGTTCTAATTCTTCAACCATCTCTTGCTCGAAATCTTTATAGGGTATCCTTCTTTCGACACTTTCTATATATTTCAATAACCCTTTTTTTACTAACCTTTTCACTGCACCTCTGTATACATCTAACTTAGCCAATAGCTTTTTAATCTTAATCTGACCTGGATAATTTTTGAAATAATTTAACACCTCGTACTGGCTCGGGGCTCTTTTTTCTAAGTTAGTTAGATGTTTATCAATTTTGCTTTGTTCTATATTCAGTATCACTGATCTTATCACTTTTTTGCTTGTCTTACCTTTAAAAACAGCTGTAGGTACAGCTGCTTTGATTACACTTATTAAAAGTGCACAGTAATAATCACTTACCCATCTGTACAACTTTAAATCCTTATCATCAAAAAATTTTTGATTAGAAATCAAACTATCGATTTTTTTAATTTTATCTTCCTCTAGATCTGTCTTTTCTTTTACTTTTAATACAAATGCCCTTAATTTACGATTACCAAATTTAATATTTACAGCCATCCCTACCTCAATCTTTTCTGATAGTCTCTCGGGGATAATATAATCATAGGCTTTATCAAATTTATGGACAGGTATATCAACAATAACCTCTGCAAATCTATTCATTATTACTCCTTTTTTTGCTTATTTCCCGCAATGCAAAAATACCTCCCACTGTCAGAATTAGATAAAAAGTAAACAACCTCCAGCCAAAAGTAACCAATCCCACAATATCGCTGGGAATAAAAGCAACAAATAGAGAAGCAAAACCTACTTCAGCCACTCCACTAGCACCAGGAGTAGGTGTGTAAGGTAACATAAGGTAAAATATCGTCTGCATGATATAAGCCTGAAAAAAGTGGGGTTTTGCACCAAATGCAATTAATAGAACAGGCATTACCATAAAAAGGCTGCTCCAAAAAATTACTGTATAAAACGCACCCCAGAATAAGCCTTTTTTATTTTCCTTTAATATCTTTAGTGATTTTCTAAAATCTCTAACTTCTATTCTACTGGTCACTAACCATCTCTTTGCCCGATAACTTCTTTTAATAAATTTTTTTATTTTGTTTATACCTAAAATATAATTAGTTAATTTATCACCAATTTGAGGTACAAGAGTTAATAATATTATCCCAGCAGAAATTAAAATACCCATTCCAAATGCTAAATAAAATAAATATTTGGGGATTACACCTGCTGAAATGTAATCATTGAAAAAGATTAAAAATATTGGTGTAAGTAAACCAAAATAGAATAATCTCAATAAAAAATTAGCTACTACTACTGTTGATGCCTTACCAACATTAACTCCTTTTTTATGCAGAAAGTAAATCTGAAATGGGCCTCCTCCACTCGCAAATGGCGTTACATTAGAAACAAAAGCTCCTGAAATATGGATTATCATACAGTCTATTAAAGATAATTTTGTGCCTATCGTTTTGGTCATTACTTTTAACCTTTGGCCAGCAGCAGCAATATTTACCACCATCAAACCCATTATAATCAGCATATATTTCAAATCCATATTTATTATAACTCGTTCTAATGTATCCTCATCTAAGGTTATAATAATTATTACAGCAGAAATCAACAAACTCAAAATTACTGCCATTCTTAATCCTTTATAGATAGTTTTTCTGTCAATTCTGCTTTCTTCATTCTGCATAATTTTCACCTCTTACTAGGCAAGGGAAAACCGAAGGATATAACTCCTCCGGTATAATTTCATATTAAACTTCTCGTTTTAATACCTTTACCATATCAAGTTTTTCCCAGGGTAGATTCAAATCTAAACGCCCAAAATGGCCATAATTCGTAATTTGACTATATATAGGACGCATTAAATTAAATTTATCAATAATTCCACCAGGAGTTAAATTAAATTTGTTTTTTATAACTTCAACAAGTCTTTTCTCACTTACTTTAGCTGTGCCAAAGGTTTCCACCATTATTGATAGAGGATGGGCTACCCCAATTGCATATGAAAGCTGAACTTCACATTTTGCTGCTAATCCCGCTGCTACAATATTTTTTGCAATATACCGAGCAGCATAAGTAGCTGAACGATCTACCTTTGTAGGATCTTTGCCAGAAAAAGCTCCACCTCCATGACGGGCTGTACCACCATAAGTATCAACTATAATTTTGCGTCCTGTTAAACCAGCATCTCCATGAGGACCGCCGATCACAAACCTTCCGGTGGGATTAATCAATATTTTAGTATTGCCATCTCTCATTTCAGATGGAATAATCTCAGGAATTACAAACTCACATAGATCTCTTCTTATTGTTTTTTGAGCCACTTCGGGATGATGTTGAGCAGAAATTAAAACTTTATCTACTCTTTTAGGAACATCATTTTCATACTCAATAGTAACTTGTGTTTTACCATCTGGCCTGAGATAATCTATAATGTGTTTTTTGCGCACTTCAGCTAATCTTTCAGATAATTTATGGGCTAAAGTAATCGGAAGTGGCATATACTCTTCAGTTTCATTTGTTGCATATCCGTACATAATTCCCTGGTCACCAGCACCAATTTCTTGATCATCTTCACCTTTTTTTGCTTCATAAGACTTATCAACACCCAAAGCTATATCAGCAGACTGCTCTTTTATAGAGGTGATAACACCACAGGTTTCGCCATCAAAACCATATTTAGCTCTATCATAACCAATATCCATAATAGTCTGTCTGGTAATTTCTGTTACATCTACATAGCACTCCGTTGTTATTTCACCAGAAATAAAGGCTAGACCTGTAGTAACAAAAGTTTCACAGGCAACTCTAGCCTCTTTGTCATTTTTAAGAATCTGATCTAAGATACTATCTGATATTTTATCAGCAATCTTATCAGGATGTCCTTCTGTAACTGATTCTGAAGTCATCATATAATTTTTTGCCATTCTACCACCTTCACTTTATATTATTAATACTTAAAGTTTAGCACATTGATAATATTGTGTCAATTACACTACGATCCCGATACATCGAGGCTATCTATCAATACTGAGGCTGACCCTATATGTCCACTACTAGGTAACCCCATCTTAAAATCATTGCCTATTAATTTAACATCTTTCAACAGCTGTAAAAAATTTCCTGAAATAGTTATCTGTTCAACAGGTCTTTTAATTTCACCGTTTTCTACATAATAACCCCTTGCCGATAAGGAAAATTCTCCAGAAACTTGATTAGCTCCCGAATGTAAACCCTGTACATCTTCTATAATTAAACCCTCATTTAACTTAGTTAATAACTTTTTAAAAGTATTATCTCCTTTTTTAAGATACATATTGGTAGGTGAAATACTGATCTTACTCTTATGCGAAGAGCGATATGCATTACCGGTAGTTTCTACCTCATCTTTTTTAGCGGTTTTTAAATTATGAAGAAAGGTTGTTAATTCCCCTTCATTAATTACTTCTTTATATTGCGCAGCAGCTCCTTCTGAATCGAAAGGAACTCTCCTGTAACCTTTTTCATAAAATGGATCATCAACAAGACTCACTTTAGAAGCAGCTACTTTTTCTCCTAATTTCCCTTTAAAAAGGGATAATCCTTTCTGTACATTTTCAGCTGATAATGTCGAACTGAAAGTTGAAAGGATATCAATAACCACTTCATTCCTTAATATTATTGGATATTTCCCAGATTCTATTGACTTAGCACCAAACTGGTTTATTGCATTCTCAACTATTTTTTGGGAAAATTTATCAGGGTTAACTTCATCTATATTTCTAAAAAGTTGGTAATTAGTAGCAGTGCGAACATCTCCTTCTTCTTCAGCTACTACAGACACATATATATAACCTATATCATTAATATAATTTAAATCAAGTTCTTTACTATTAATAATTTGTTCCCCTGTTTTCTCATCAGCATATATACAGTAATTTATATTTCTTATTCTATCATCTAGTTTGTATATTTTTTCTTCTATACTCTTTAATAAATTTATTTTTAACTGTCTATCCTGGTCATAAATACCGGTTAATGGTCTTAGCTCTTTATAATTATTGGACCCTCCAAAGATCTCTTCTTTATCTTCTTCCATTATAAGAGCATTATTTTTGGCATTATCCAGAACTGATTTAATAATAGATTCATCAATTCTTTCAGTATAGGAATAACCCATCTTATCATTATGCTTTCCTCTAAAAGCTATTCCATATTCCTCATTTTCCTCATAATAATCTATTTCACCTTTGTATAATCGGATTTCAAAATTTTTGGATCTATTTAAATATATTTCACTCTCTGAAAAATCTTCGGCTTCTGATTTTGCAAGCAGACTATTCATAAATGCATTAATTTTCATTCTGGCTTCCACCTCTTCCTCCAACAGTTAGTTCTGAAACTCGTAGAGTCGGTTGTCCTACCCCAGCGGGAACACTACCACTTATTGAACCACACATTCCTTCTGCAATATCTAGATTATTTCCTACTAAATCTATTTTTTTAAGTATATCGGCACCTTTGCCAATTAAGGTAGCACCTCTTACCGGCTTTTTAATTTCACCGTTTTCAACAATATAGCCCTCTCTAACATTAAAATTAAATTCACCAGTGGCTGGATTTACTGATCCTCCACCCATGTGTTTTGCATAAAGACCATATTCTGTCTTACTTATTATCTCCTCTGGGCTAAATTCGCCATTATCAATAAAGGTATTTGTCATCCTGGAAGTCGGGGCATAACGATATGACTGCCTACGACCTGATCCAGTAGATTTCATATCTAGCCTCCGACCATTTAAAAAATCTACCATATAACCTTTTAAAATGCCATCTTTAATTAAGACGTTTCTTTGGGTTTGATGGCCTTCATCATCGAAATTTTGTGAGCCCCAACCGTTTGGGATAGTTCCATCATCAATAGCAGTAACCTTATCACTTGCAATTTTCTCTCCTAATTTATCAGCAAAAACAGAATTATTTTTAGCAACTGAAGTAGCTTCTAAACCGTGTCCACAAGCCTCGTGAAAGATAACTCCACCAAACTTGTTATCTATAATTACTGGCATTTTACCCTGGGGAGCAGGACCTGCTTTTATCATAGTTGCAGCCATCCGGGCAGCATTCTCGGCTTTTTCTTCTACATCAATTTGATCAAAAAATTCAAAGCCCATATGTCCGCCTGGCCCCTGATAACCAGTTTGTTTTTCACCTTTTAGAGTGGCAACAGCTTGAATACCAATTCTAATTCTTGTCCTTTCATCTTCTACAAAAACACCTCTAGAATTGGCGATCTGTACTTTCTGTGTATAATCTGAAAAACCTATTACAACCTGTGTTATTAGATCGTCATAGTTATCGGCAGCTTTATAAACCTTTTTTATTATTTCAACTTTTTTAACCTGATCGATCTCTTTAGGATAAACCAGGATTGGATGTGTATTTTTATAATCCTGATAAATTAAACTTATATTACGTTGTTTCGTTTTTTCTAGCATTGACGCTGCCTTTTTGGCTAACTTCTGTAAGTTTTCTTTACTGTCATCATTTGTATAAACATAAATTTCGTTAAAATCTTTAATTACCCGGATCCCAACTCCATAATCAAGACCAGTATTTGCACTATCAATTTTGCCGTTAACTAAATTTATGGAATTAGAAATTTTATCTTCCACAAAAATTTCTACAAAATCGCCACCTTTTGATAGTGCTATATTAATTGTGTCTGCAATCGTACTTTTATTTAACATTAATCAATTCTCCTTTCGTGAACTACTCGGCATTGAAATACCGAGCTTCATAGTCGCTTGATCTTATGGGACATAAGATGAATTTCACCCGTAACATCGATCAAGTTACCTATTCGGGCAGTCCATACCCACTACTCCTATC
>JAWOEZ010000043.1:0-12878 GCA_046482435.1 Halanaerobiales bacterium | reverse complement strand
TGGATATATTGTTAAAATTGGAGCACCTATACTTAAGGCTTTTAAAAATCTAATTCCATATGAAATGGTGGCTGAATCATCTGTAAAAATTCTTATCAACAAAGGTGCAGAAAAAAAACATGACAACTGCAAAACCGCCAATTGTAAAAAGCGTTAACCAGAGCATACCTCTTGTTATTTTTTTACTTTCTTCCGGCTTGCCTTCTCCTAGCTTCTGACCACCTAAAATTGTAGTAACAGTATAGTAGGACCGGTGAAGAGGAGCAATCAACTGTTGATGAATCCGCCGGGAAATATGATAAGCAGCTGCCGCTTCGGTCCCAAAAAATAAGACTAACGAATTAAAGGGGAAGGTAATAAAACTTTGATAAATCCCCTGTAAAATTTTGGGCATACTCACAGTAAACAACTGTCTAATAATGGTATAGTCCCAGTCTCTAGAAGGCATCTGTAAATCGAATTGACTTTTAGAGCCCATAAATATTAATATATAGATAAGAGCTGAAACAACTTTAGCTGTAAAGGTTCCTATCCCAACACCTATTACGCCATAATTGGGAAAAGGTCCAACCCCAAGTGCTAAAACTACTGAAAGTAATATGTTTATTACATTCCCCACAACCTCTACAATCATTGGGGTCTTTGTATCACCGGTACCCTGCATGGCTCTAGCTGCGATAATAGAGATTATTCGAAAGGGGGCAGCAGAAAATATGATAAGTAAATACTGGGCACCTAATTCAATAACTTCGGGTGCTGCACCTAAGACTCCTATCAATTTATCGGGGATCACCCAACCTATAATAATAAAAGGAATTCCAATTAATATACTCGCAAAAATAACCTGACTTAATATTTCATCAGAATTTTCTTTAGCTTTTTTAGTACCGGTTCCGGTCTCCTGGGAAATTAGTGAAATACTGCCGGTACCCATCCCTAAAGCTATTCTTAAGATGATCCTTTCCCACACATCACCCAGTCCGACCGCAGTTACTGCTGCCGGTCCAAAGAACCCCATTAAAATCATGTCTGTGGTTCTCATTGCAGTTGTAAATATATGATTTAAAATAACCGGCCAGGCTAATATGTAGGCTTCTTTCCAAACCGGAAAATAGGTCATAAATAATACCATTTATTATCCATCCCTCATCCAAATCTAAAATTTATTATACCATAAAATAACAATTTGCTGTCAAATTAACCTCTCTTTATTCTAACATATTTTTGTTGACGTTCAAAATATACTTTAAATATCTCTTTTTCTTTTTAGCTTTTCAATAACTCTTTTATTTAAAGGGATTTATGAATTTTAACCTACATCTCAAACACAAAAAACCAGTATTATCTGAGAACTTCTTAACACTATAAATCCTCAAACATACTGGTCAATGAAAAAAATATTTGTGTCTTTAATTATAATTATAATAATGCAGCTTTAAAAGCCTCTGAAAGCATCGGTACTACCTGGTGTAAATCTCCTATAATCCGGCAATCACAAACTTCAAAATTGGTGCTTCAGGATCAGTATTTATGGCTATAATTATATCTGAATTTACCATGCCTGCCCTATACTGGATAACACCAGAGATCCCACAGGCAATATATACTTTGGGTTTAACAGTCTTTCCGGTCTGACCTAACTGGTGGCTTTTATCAATCCAGCCCTCATCCAAAACAACGCGGGATGCACCAATTTCACCATTTAAAGCAGCCTCTAATTTTTTAGTTGTACTGAATCGATCCGGGTTCCCTACTCCTCTACCACCGTAAACAATGATTTCTGCCTTTTCAAGATTAACACTTTTTTAGCCTGTTTAACTATTTCTTATAGTTCAGTATAAAGGTCTAATTCTGATGAATCAGGAGCAAGATTTATGATTTTGGACTGTTTAATTATTTCAGAGTCAAGTTCATCATTGTCTAAATCAAACTTACATTCCTTAATATCCCCTCGTCTACTATAATCTGGTTCAGATTTTTCGATCAGACCTGGTCTGACTGTAGACATCTGGGGTCAATGGTCAGGACAGACGATAGTGGCCATTAAATTACCACCAAAAGCTGGTCTCGTCTGTAGTAAAATGCCTCTTTTTTCTTGAATAGAAAGTTCAGTACAATCTGCTATTCGCGCTGAAATTCTTGGTCCTAGATCAGGCCCATTGTGAGTAGCTCCTAATAGAACAATTTCAGGTTTAAATTTATTTATAATATTAGTAATAATACTTTTAGAAGGTCCTACCCTATAATTTTTCAACCTTTCATCTTCTACCAAATATACTTGATCAGCACCGTGAGCAATAAGTTCATTAGCAGTATCTTTAATATCAGAACCGAGGACTACTGCTGAAAGTTTTACATCTAGTTTATCAGCAAGTTTTCTCCCTTCACTAAACAAATCAAGCGAAACATCCATCAGGAAATTATCCCTTTATTCTACTATTCCACCGACTCCCCTGTAATCTGTAATATCTTTTTTAGATTGTGAACTTTCTTCTCCAAGTTCTAAAGCTTTATACTCACAGCTTTTAACACAAAGTCCACACAATGTACAATAATTGTAATCAACAACATCTATTCCGTTTTCCATTTCCAAGGCATCATAAGGACACTTATATTTATTATATAAACTGCACATCCAGTACTCTTCTCATCAATCTAAGCTGCTATAGGTTCAATTCCTTTTTCGGCATAATCTCACAACTTTTTATCGTACAGCCCTCTTTTCGAAATATACAATGAAGTATCTCTATATTAAGTAAACAAGTTCCTACAACTTATATATAGCACGAACAACTTTTAATTGACCTTTGGGGTTTATTAACAGTCCGTATTTTTTCTATTTATGTTCTACATCAAATATGTATTTGATTATCTTATCTATATTGATATACTAATAACAACTATTGAATATCAAATCCGATGATTTCGTCAATATATAAGGAGGACTATCAAAATGATAAAAAATAATTATTCCCTACAAAATAAGTTATCAAAAGATGATCTCAATTTAATCCATGAAAATACAGTACACATATTAGAAAATGAAGGAATAATAATAGATAATAAAAAGGCTTTGGAAGTATTTAAAAACAATGGAATAAAAATTAAAGATAAAAAAGTCTATATCAGCAGACAAAGGCTGGAAAAAATAATTTCAAAAATTCCTGAAACTTTTGAACTAAAGGCCAGAAATCCAGAACATAATATTGAAATTGGTAATGATAATTCAGTTCTGGGACCACCTCTTGGTCCACCCTTTATTTATGAAAATGAAGATAAAAGATATGGAACTTATGAAGACTATATAGAATTAATTAAGTTTTATCATTCCAATCCCTATATAGATTTGGTAGGTGGAGATATAATAGCACCAGCTGATATCGATAAAGCTCACCGACATAAAAAGATGTTTTATGCTGCAGCTAAATATTCTGATAAAGCCCTTCTTGGAACTGGTTCAGGGGAAAAAGAAATACAAGATATACTTAATATGGGTAGGATATTATTTGGAGAAGATAAATTGAAAAATAATTATTATATATTAAAATTGGTAGGAGCATCGAGTCCACTTGCATATAATAATACAGCACTTAATACACTCATAAACTTAGCTGAGTATTCCCAACCAATCGCAATATATTCTCAAATTTTGGCTGGAATAACCGGCCCGATCACTTTAGCGGGGTTATTAACTCAACAAAACGCTGAAATATTAACCGGGACTGTATTAGCTCATTTAATCAATTCTAATACCCCTGTAATTTATAGTACTGCTTCCTCAGTTACTGATATGAAGTCCGGTAATATAACGGTAGGAAATGGACAATATGCTAAAATTATTGCTGCTGTAGCACAAATTGCAGATTATTATAATCTCCCCTCATTAGTAGCAGGAGGAGTTACAGATGCAAAAGATACTACTAATCAAGCAGGCTTTGAAACAATGCTGAATATGTATACTTCATCGGGAAGTGGCGTTGATATAATTATATATTCTCTAGGTAGTATTTCTGAGTATTTAGGTGTTTCATATGATAAGATACGCAAAGATGCCGCTATCCTAGAAACCTTAGATAATTTCCAAACAGGTATTGAAGTTAATAAAGAGAATATTGCAAGGAAAACAATAAAAGAAGTAGGTGCTGATAATAATTTCATGACCCATCCTCATACAATGGAAAGACTTCAAAAAAGAAAAGGGAAAAAGAACAATTCTGATATTAAACAAGTTGAAAATTATGAAAAACCATTTCTTGCTGAAAAAATCAAGCAAAAATTACAAGAGATATAAAAAATAAAAGTTAATAAAATTGATATTTAATTTTCTTCCCATTACAAAGCAGATGGTATCTTTTTACTAAAAAATCCCAAATCCAGAAAACTAATCCTGACAATTTGAGCTCTTTTCAAAACATATACTAACTTTCGATTAGTTTTAAAAATTTAAAGAAACCGGGTGAGTCTAATAATATCATGGTAGGATATGGGGCTAAATAGCCCCAGCTCCTTTTTACCCGTTTTAAGTCTTTTTTAGTTACTTTTTATATGATTTGATAAATTTAAAGTCCTGCTCATCAGATCGCTTTTTATTAAATTTGTAACCATCAAAATCAATCTTCTTAATCTGATCTACATTTTTGATCTGCTTTTTTATCAGCTCGTTAAGTAGTTTACCCCTATTATGCTTGACGTAATAGCCCATTGTTTTAAGACTGCCATCCTCTTTTTCTTCTTTAAAATAAAAGTCGATTATTCTTCCCTGATAATTATTTTCAACTACTTTACTATATTCATTTGAAGCCAAATTGAGAATTAAGTCAACATCCTCAAAATAATCCTTCATTGTTTCCTGCCAGTATTTATAAAGATTAATTCCATTTGGTTTAAGTCTCATTTCAAGTCTATAGGGCCAGATTTCCGTATCTGAACTTAGAGGTCCATAGATAGGAGATATTATAACAAGCTTTTCCTGCATATATGAGAACTGATCTTGATCATAGTTCTCTAAATCAATCTGTTTAAATGATGACCCATTATAACATTCAATAGCAGGAATAGTTTCATCTTCAAAACTATGCTTTTGATAAAGATTATAGGTCCTATCTAAAAGATTACCCTGGATATCAAGTTCTGTTTTTAATTCTTCTTTTGATAGTGATTTAAAATAATTAAATAATTCTTTAGTCTTGGTTTCATTTAAAATCTCTCTACCTTTTTCTTCCCGTACTCTTTCGTGATTTTGAGTTTTACTGGGTGATAATATTATCTTCATAATTTTCATTCCTTTCTTTATGGCATTATATTAATCCATTATTTTCTTATTCTACATATTCAAGAAAACAAATGTTATTCCTTTTAAGTGTGAAATAAATGATATCTACTTATTTAAATATGAAACACAAGATATTTAGTACTTATTTAAGTTTGCTTATAAAATACAAAACCCGCCTCTCGGCAGGTTTCTAAACAGGTCTTAAGTCCTGTTTTTTCAATGACAGAGAGATGGGGAAACAAACCATGGCAAGTTTAATCAGGTTGGTGGTATTTAAATCAATTAAATTAACTGTTTAAACTCTTTTACTCTCTAAATTATTAATCATTATTTTCATGACAATAACTCTGTCCAAGATCCTTACTTTCTACTAAATTAATTATATAATCACTTATCTGTTTTATATTCTCTTTCTTGACCAGATAATGTACATAATAACCTTTCTTTTCTCCCATTACTAAGTCTGCTTCTCTTAATATTTTTAACTGTTGGGAAACAGCAGATTCTGATATATTAAGTCTTTTAGCTAAAGCACTTACACAATAGTTTTTTTTCAACAATAATTTTATTATTTCTAATCGGTTTTTATCAGCCAGAGCTTTTAACCTCTTCAAGATTTTATCCATCTATCTCACCTACCTTAACTTATGTTTTGTTTGTTTTTTCTCTAATATATTTTTTATAAAATGAAAAACCATCATAATTCCAAAAGCACTAGACATCCCCCAAAATAAAGCAATAATACCTGTTAAACCTGTATATATTATATTCTCCGACTTGATGGAACTTTTAAAAAGCTGAATAGCAGAAAAAATAAGCAAGGCTCCTAAGATGCTGTAGGGAATAATATTCACCAATTCCTGTGAACCAAAAAAGAAGGCCACTAGTAAAAGTAATATTCCCGAAATAATATTGGAACCCCCGGTTCGGGCTCCAAACCGATACTGTGCTGCTAGACCACCGGCTCCATGACACATCGGGAAACCACCTAGTGGTGCTGAAATAAGACACATCAAACCAATGCTGGAGACAATCTTTTTTTCAGGAACTTTTCGATCAAGCAAATCTGTTATTAATAAAGAGGTTGCTAATACTGCATTGCCCAAAGTTAAAGGTAACTGTGGTATCGTCCCTTTAATAAAACCGGACCAGATTTCTCCTCCGGCGGGTAGGTTTAAAATTGGCCAGCTAAACGCTGTGAGGGGTGGAAAACCATGATAATATATTCCGATCCCCAGCCCTAAAGCAAATACGACTAAAGAAGAAATATCTTTTGTGGGTAGATAATAAAATACAACAATAATTCCCACAGCAATTAAACCTAAACTGATATTATCAGTTATAAATCCAAGAGCCGTTTTCCCGAGAGTCAAAGCTAGACCCAGTTGGATTCCCCGTATTAGCCATTTGGGAATATATTTTTTTATATATTTCATAGTACCTGTTAGACCAACTATTAAGAATATTATCCCGGTCATTATGCCAGCTCCAGCTATTTCTGAGGCTGTTAAAGACCCGCTAATAGCTATAGCCCCAATAGCCTTCATCGGTTCTACAGGCATCGGTAATTTATAATAAAGCCCTGTAGCAATATAACTTAATCCAAAGAAGAATAGCATTGGCGATAACTGTATATTAGTTACAGCTGCTACACCAATGATAATAGGTATTAAGGTACCATAATCACCAATAGCACCAGCAGTTTCCTCTAAATTAAACCTATAATCCTTTTCCATGATATGTATAGATCACCAGTCTTTCTTTAAAATAAATAGATGCTCAAAATTAAATATAGCACTTATATTATAAACCCGTGTAATATTTTGAAGCTTTGAAAATATTAACTATCTTTTATTAATTTGTTTATTTACCAGTTCCCGATAAACACTATTATCTTTTATTAGCTTTTCGTGTGTGTCTAAACCTATTATTTCCCCATCTTTTAAAACCCCGATCCGTTTTGCCTTATTTAAACTAGCAAAGCGGTGGGCAATCATTAATACTGTCCTGTTTTCTAATAACTTATCCATGGCCTCCTGGATCAATACTTCCGTATAAGCATCCACACTGGAAGTGGCCTCATCTAGAATTAATATTTGGGGATCGGCTAACATGGCCCGGGCAAAGGAGATCAATTGTTTTTGTCCACCTGATAACTTAACTCCCCCTTCACCAACTCGTGTGTTGTAACCTTTTGGTAGGTCCTTAATAAAGTCATGAGCTTGAATTTGTTGGGCGACTTCAATAATTTCATTTTCCTCTGCCGAAGGTTTCCCATATCCAATATTTTCTTTAATTGTAGTATCAAAAAGAAATACATTTTGGGGAACTACTGAAATTGTCTTTCTTAAAAATTCAGTAGTTAGTTGTTTTAAATCAACTCCATCAATCAAAATTTCTCCCTTATCTATGTCATAAAGCCTGGTCAAAAGGTTTACAATTGTAGTTTTACCAGCCCCCGTTGGCCCAACCAGTGCTATAACTTCGCCGGGTTTAATTTCTAGATTAAAGTGTTTTATAACTTGATCCTTTCCATAACCAAAACTAACTTCTTTAAATTCTATGTGCCCTTTAACTTTCTCTGGTAATTGGGGTTTTAATACTTCTTCAATAGCTGGTTTGATAGACATATATTCGTAGATGCGATCTAAAGCTGCTCCCGCAGATTGATAAGTATTATATACCTGGCTTAAGTCGGCCAGAGGAGCAAAAAATCTCCTTACATATCCCATAAAAGCTATAATTACACCTAAAGAAATTGCACCCCTTACTACTCCCCAGCCTCCATAACCTAAAACTAAGGCTTCTCCCAGAACTTTACTTAAATTCATGATTGGAAAGAGAAGTGAAAAATAAGAAGCCGCTTTAAGGTTTGCCTTTAAATTTTTCCAACTTAACTGTTTAAATTCACCCGTGTTTTTTGCCTCTCTGTTTAAAGCCTGAATTAATCTGATCCCGGAAAGATTTTGTTCGACATCAGCATTAAGTTCAGCTAATTTCTCTCTCACTTCTTGATAAGCTTTTCTCATTCTTTTACCCAAAAAATAGACTACAAAGAAAATGAAGGGTATTACTATAAAACTAACCAAAGCTAAGCTTACATTTAAAATTAACATTATTATGACTATCCCACTAACTGTAAAGAAATCATTCAGTAAGTGGACAAAACCGGTTGAAACCAAATCTGAAAGGGCGTTTACATCATGGGTCACCCTAGACATTATATCTCCTGTATTTCGCTTGTTATAAAAATCAATTGATAACCCCTGGATATGTTGATAAAGGTCTTCCCTGATAGCGCCAACAATTTTTTGCCCTATCCAGTTGGAAAGATAGGTTTGGAAATATGAAAAAAACCATAATGTACCATAAGAGATTACTATTAATAAAAATATCCAGTTTAAACCTGATAAATTACCTTGAGTTATATAGCTGTCAATCGCTATCTTGCTTAAAAAAGGTCCTGCAAGAGTAGCTATAGTAACCATAAGCATAGAGAAAGTGGCAATAATAAAGGTTTTGATATGATCTTTCAGGTAGCTAAATAAAAAGTTTAAGGCGTTTTTATCAAGTTCCTGCAAAGAAAATTCTTCTTCCTCACCCGAAGAAATTCTATGTCCAAATCCTCCTCTCATTATTTTTCATCTCCTTTTTTAACAGTTAAACCATCATCTTCTTTTTTTAATACCTGGTTATATACTTTTTGATAAAAACCCTCTTCTTTATTAATAAGTTCCTGGTGTTTACCCTTTTCTTTAAGCTCACCATCTTTAATCACTAAGATCTGATCGGCATTCTGGACCGTCCATAACCTATGGGCAATCACAAAAGTCGTCCTATCTTTGATAACTGCTTTGAGAGCTTTCTGCATTTTATCTTCAGTTTCTGCATCAACACTGGAAGTAGGTTCATCCAGTATCAATAAAGCAGGATCGGTCAATAAAACTCTCGCCATTGCTAACCTCTGCTTTTGTCCTCCCGAAAGGGTTACTCCCCTCTCGCCCACAGGAGTTTCATAACCTAAAGGTAGGGATTTAATAAAACCATTAATTTGAGCTATTTTGGCAGATTCAATGATCTCTTCCATGGGAGCATCGGGTTTCCCGTATGAGATATTTTCTTTTATAGAGGCACCAAATAAGAATGTATGCTGCATCACAATACCAATCTGCTGTCGCAGACTCTCTATAGTAACCTCTTTTATATTATGACCATCTATCAGAATCTCTCCTTGATCCGGATCATAGAAACGGGGTAAAAGATGCAGCAAAGTACTTTTACCAGCCCCAGTAGGTCCCACTACAGCAATCGTTTCTCCTGCCTTCACATTTAAATTAATATTTTTTAATACCTGTTTATTATTATCATAAGAAAAATTCACATTATTAAATTTTACATTTCCTTTAATTGTAGGTAACTCAAAAGCATCTGATGACTCTTCTATGGCTGAAGTAGTATCCATAACTTCAAATATTCTCTCAGCCGCCGCGGCAGCCTGACTGCTTGCATTGATCATCATGCCGGTCTGTCTTACCGGTCTTAAAAGCATAGCAATATAGCTGATAAATCCAGCTAGTGTCCCCAAAGTTATTATTTCATGGATAACTAAACGACCACCATACCAAACTACCAGAGCGGTAAATAATCCCATTAAAAAATTAACATAGGGCATCCAGAAGGCGGAAACTTTGGCTGCTTTAATATTAATATCTACATATTCTCTATTCTGTCGTCTAAATTTTTTTATCTCTTCTTCTTCCCTCCCAAAAAGTTTAATTACTTCTATTCCGACAAAGTTTTCCTGTACAAAATGAGTAAGTTGAGCAAATCTTCTTCTAACCTTTTTGAACATAGGTCTTACTCTTTTAGCATAAATAGTCATTCCAAATACCATCAAGGGTAACATTAACAGATATAGTATTCCCAAACGATAATCCCATACTAACATGATTATAAAGATACCGATTAAAGTTAACATATTCTCCGTTAAATAGACACTCACCCTACCAAAGAACCGGTGTAAAGAGTCTGCATCAGCTGTTAAGCGGGACATGAGATCACCAGTCCTCGCTTCATCATAAAAAGAAAAGGAAAGGTTATGTAAATGCTTAAATAATTTAACTCTCATATCATGTATTATATTTTGGGCAATATATTCTGATACATAACTTTTGATAAAATCAAAGACTCCTTTTACTAAAGCAGAAGCAATCATCAAAAGTCCTAACAACCATAAATAAGCTGGTTTACCGGCTAGTATCATATTATCTATCCCATAACGAATTAACCAGGGCGGGACTAAAGCTAATCCGGTAGCAATTAAAACCGAAAACATCGCTAATATAATTTTTTTCCAGTGTCTTTTTGCATATTTGCCAAGCCTTGCTAAGGTTGGTAATAACTGAGTTTCTGTTTTGTTCCCCTGGTCCTTGCCAGATTTTACTCTAGAACGCTGTTGAGTAGTACCTTTATTTTTATTCAACTCCAAGTCACCTCTATCTAACTTCTATTCTTACTTCCTTGATAGTCTAAAACTATATTCTATTTCAAGCCTTAGATCTTAATAATCAGGACAAATTCTAAACATAATATATTATTATTCCAAACCATAATCATTAACCCTTCCTCTATATACGAATTAAATAGTCCATTTAAATTCTCTTGACCATAGTCTTTTTATGAAAATAGAGCGCTAGGGTTAAGAAAAGTAATGTAAAACCAATTAAAATTAAAAAATTACTTACTAAAGTAAAATAATAATTTTGACCAAAAGACATTCTGGTTAGATCAGTTACATAAGTGACCGGAGAAAATCGGGAGATTATTTGGGCCCATTCAGGTAGATTACCTACTGGAACAAACACACCACTGATAAATATTACGGGCAATCTAACCAGGTTTGATAGCATCATTACATTGGCTGGTTTGTCTGTAGGTAAAGAGGAAAACAAAGAACCCAATGCAGCAAAACAAATAGAGGCTAGAATAATTGTGGTTATTAAAACTATCAAATTACTTATCGTACCTCCCAGAACAAAAATCCCCGCTATAATTATTAATACAGATATACTCAAACTAAAACAAAATCCCGAAAGTATATCTCCCAGAATAATTATTTTAATTGATCCGGGCGTAGTAAGTAACCTTTCCAGGGTGCGGGTCCTTGTTTCCCAGGGTGTAATAAAAGGACCTACTGAAGAACCAGCAAAGAAAAAAGAGATAGCCAGTAGGCCAGGAATTAATTCTTTTACTGCAATTCCCCTACCTAAAGCAAAAGCTAGAAATAGAAAAAATGGGAATAGAATACCATATATTAATATAGGAGCTTCGGTATAGTAAATTTTCATGTCTTTTTTGGCTACAGCCAGGATTTGGTTTACCTTAAGTTTAAAAAAGTTAATTCTCATTATTTAAGTCACCTCCGGTCAAAAGCACAAATACTTCTTCTAGTTCAGGTTCTAAAGTATTTAACGTCTTAATTTTATTTCCATTCTTTTTTAAAGTTGCCACCAACTCTTCAATAACTTGGCCGGGGTTTTTTGTATATAATCGAATTTTATCTCCCCTTTTTTCTATGGAAATAACACCTGAAATTTTTTTAAAAGATACTTGCACCTGACCTTCAAAACTTACTTCTACTGATTGAGACTTTTGAAATGTGTTTTTTAAATTTTCGGGAGAGTCGATGGCTGCTATTTCTCCATTATTCATTATCGCAATTCGGTCACATAATTCATTAGCTTCATTGATATTATGGGTTGTTAAAAAGATTGTTGTACCTTTTTGATTTAAATCTCTGATTACTCTTCTTATTAAACGAGTACTTTGCACATCCAAGCCACTGGTAGGTTCATCTAAAAATAAAATATCAGGTTCATTAATCAAGGCCATACATATTACTATTCGCTGCTTCATTCCTTTAGAAAAATTTTTAATTATATCATCTTTACGATCTGACATTCCAAATTTTTCAAGCAATTGCTCTGTTTTATCTTCTATTTTTTTCCCTGATAAGCCGTACATTTCAGCTGTAAACAATATATTCTCTTTAGCTGTCAAATCCATATAAGCATTGGCCAGTTCCGGAACTACTCCCATCTTCATTTTAGCTTTAAGAGTATTTTCAATTAAATTATTACCAGCTATATAAATCTCTCCGGAATCAGGTGGAAAAACACCGGTTAACATCCTGGTAGTTGTGGTTTTCCCAGCTCCGTTTGGACCGAGAAAGCCAAAAATTTCTCCTGGTTTAACCTGAAAAGATATATTGGCTACAGCTTGTAAATTTCCATATGACTTATTTAAATTTTTCACTTGAATTGAATAGATGTCTTTTTCAAAATCTTTCATTTTACTTAAACACCTCACTGTATTGATTACTTGAAACTAAAATTAACGGGAATAATAATCTTATATCCCTGGAATATATAAATATTAGTTATTTATCCTCCTGTCCTTTTGTAACCGCTTCTTCACCATGACATTCTCTTATTTGAACACCACTACATTCACCAGGCTCTTTACCATTTAATATGCCTGGATGTTCACATCTTTTTTCACACATAATTATTTGCCTCCCTTTAATTTAGAATTTTATGTTGGCTTG
>JAWOEZ010000025.1:0-2673 GCA_046482435.1 Halanaerobiales bacterium | reverse complement strand
CTCAACTTGTAATACAGGCAGGAGCCATTGGTAATGGTGGAGAGGTGTTTATTTTAGATATGGGAGAACCTGTCAAGATCATAGAACTGGCCAGAGATTTAATTAAATTATCAGGATATCAAGAAGGTGTTGATATAGATATTGAAATAACGGGATTAAGACCTGGCGATAAAATGTATGAAGAAATACTATTGGACACTGAAGATAATATATCTACCGAACATGAAAAAATATTTATTAGTAATTTAAGTTGTATAGAAGAAGATAAATTTTTAAAACACGTTGATAATTTAGGTGATTTAGCAAACAAAATGGATAAAGAAAATGTTGTAAAAGTGCTACAAAAATTAGTCACTAAATATAAACCAAAAAATAATATCCATTAGACTTTATTTATGATAATATAATAATTTACAATCTTCCAAATAATATCACAGTATATAAGTGTTCAACAATATTACTTAATAAAAAGGTGAAATAACCTTTGCTTTTTCGCTTTCACTCTAAAATATACTATGAATAAAGCGTAAAAGTTAAAAATGGTGATATAATGAATTACATAGATAAATTTAAAAAAATATTAGAAAAGAAATTATTAGATTAATTTTGCTGAAGTTGCAAAATATCTATTAACCTAAAAACACTGTTCTTTTAATATTTATAATATCATTAATTACAGCTTTAATCTAAAAGGTCTTTTTCAGGCATATTCTTAAAAATTTATCTAGGTTTTAGATCTTCTATCTTTACCGACCCAGATTACATGGCTGTTAAAGAAACTCAAAACAACTGTCATGTATTTATTATATTTACAAATTGAAACTTCATCTAGGGTAATATATCAAAAGTTAGTATAGTCAGTTTTACTATACTTTTTTCTAAATATATTTTATCTATTTCTTTAACTGTTTTGCAATCAAAATTGAAGTCCTTGGCAATCTGTACTATTGGCATTAAACAGCAGATGGCATGTATATATAAGGTCATTCTATATGTTACATTAGGAGACCACCCGGTAAAGCAATATCTAAATTTTCTCCTCGGATTTTATCACAACAGGGACAGTAGACCTTACGGTAGTTATAAATGATGAAAACTGGATTATTACCAAAGCTTAGGTCTCTTACAGTTTTTTGATGATGATCATGGATACCAGTTGCCTTACTGCCACATTTATAACAGATTGGACTATATCTCTTATCAGAGCTTAATGTTGTAAAAATAGCGAGACCTTTATAAGGTTCAACAATTTGTTCAAAATTATCAATTTTACCCATTTAAACGGAGAAGATCCATTTTCAAAAAAGGAGATTTATAAAATGACTACATATAATTATCTGGAGGGTGAGGAAAGTCCTTATTTAAAACAACATGTAGATAATCCCGTTGATTGGTATCCTTGGGGAGAAAAGGCTTTTAAAAAAGCTAAGGAAAATGAGATGCCTATATTTTTATCTATAGGATATTCTACCTGTCACTGGTGTCATGTTATGGAAGAAGAATCATTTACTGATCAAAGGGTTGCAGAGATCTTAAACAAAAACTTTATTGCAGTTAAAGTAGATAGAGAGGAAAGACCGGATATCGATAAACTATATATGGAAGTATGTAAAACCATGACAGGTGGAGGTGGATGGCCCCTTACGATATTTATGACTCCAGATAAAAAACCTTTCCATGCAACCACCTATATTCCTAAAAATGATAAGTATGGGCGTAAAGGCTTATTTACAATCTTGCCAGAAATAATAGATTTATGGGAAAACAAGAGAGATAGAATTGAACATCTTTCAAATAATATTATTTCTCAAATTAAAGCACAAGAAGATTCAAATGAAGTTAATTTAACAGAAAATATATTAACTGACACAGTTTCTATACTCGAAAGAAGCTTTGATGAGAAATTTGGAGGCTTTGGTAATGAACCTAAATTTCCTACGCCCCATTATTTATTATTCTTATTAAGATATTGGGATAACTATGAATATAGTAAAAGTATTAATATGGTTCTAAAAACTCTTGAAGAGATGCGTTCTGGGGGTATATATGACCAAATAGGTTTTGGTTTTCATCGATATTCAACTGACCAAGAATGGCAGACACCTCATTTTGAAAAGATGTTATATGACCAAGCCTTGCTTATCTATACTTATATTGAAGCATATCAAGTTACTGATAAAAAGATATATAGGGATACAGCCAAAGAGGTTATTAAATATTTAAAAAGAGATATGTTATCTAAGACTGGTTGTTTTTATGCAGCAGAAGATGCTGATAGTGATGGTGTAGAAGGCAAATATTATCTATGGAAAAGTGATGAATTAAAGAAAATATTAAATTCAAAAGAGTTTGAAATTATTAAAAAAATATTTAATATTGAAAGATCAAATCATATAAACTTAACATTAAAGGATATAGACAATTATGATAAGATACCTGAAATAAAAGAAATACTATTTCAGTATAGAGAAAAGAGAAATCATCCCGGTAAAGATAATAAGATATTAACAGATTGGAACGGTCTTATAATAGCTGCTTTAGCAAAAGCTGGATTTGTATCGCGGTACCCCCAGCGCAACATGGACGGATAGGGGGAACCATGGGGACGATGGCAGGAGATACAGGTCACCATGTCAGAGCCGCGGCTGATCTGGGAAAAATTCTCATCCCCTG
>JAWOEZ010000001.1:0-2718 GCA_046482435.1 Halanaerobiales bacterium | reverse complement strand
CATCAAATTTATCTGGCATACTATTTATTTTGTCTTTCATCTCTTGAGTATTATTTTTAAAATACTTATGTTCCTCATAAGCTTCTTCGTCATTAGTTACTTTAATATTATCTTCAGATAAATCAAACTCATATAAGTGATAATCCTCATGAGGATATCCACTTTTAAAATTTGTAACAGTGTGTATTATATCATTCAGTCTATTAAAAGTTGCATCAGCTGGCATAAGAACTCTTCTCCAGATTAATGGTTTCGAATCAACGAATTCTATTTTTATTTGATATGCTTTCATTATTATTTCACCTCTTTGTTAATGATATTATAAATAGTGAAAGGATAAGAATAGTTATTCTCATCCTTATGTCAAAATGTTATGTTCTGATAAATTATTTATTCATCTTTATGAGCTATTAAAATTTCCTTAATGTATTTAAAATGAACTTTTAGTCCAAAAATAATAATATTTTATAAATTAATTCCATTCTTTACTTTTGTTGCGTTAGATTTATATTTTAAATTTTAATTTTAACTTATAAATTGATTGCAACACAAAAACAAACACTTTTAACTGAATAAATTTAGTAAATATCCAACTAATTAACTCTAGATGAATAAAAAACATAAAAATAGACAGGTATAGATCTTATCAAGTGACCATTACTGGACTATTTAGTAGTCTCTTAAAATTAACAGCCACTACTTTGAATCCAAAGTAGAATTTTGAACGCACTTCACCCCGGACAGGCATATTATCGACATTATACTTCCTTCTAAACACAGAAGGTAATCCCTCTATCCCTGCTCTCTGGTTGGTGAGTTCAACATATTCTTTGGTATCCATTTTTTCTCTAATATTATCTCTTAAATATCTGTCCTTATCAAACCTAACAGTATTTGCTTTCTTTTGAAATTTAATTCTGCATTGTTCTTTAAAATTACAACCTGAACAAGTCTCTTTAGTAAACTTGGCAGTAAAGACTTCTTTTTCATCATCATACTCGCTTAAATAAGGTTCTTGGCCGTTAATACATCCTGTAATCAGATTATCTTCATTAACTTGAAAAGTCTCTGCAAAACTTAATTTAGATTCGCTTTCTTTTCTGCCCACTAGCTCTCCGGGTATTAATTCAATACCCTTTTGTATAGCTAATTCGGCTAGTTCAAGAGTGAAGTAAGCACCATCTACTAACATTTTAAGTGGATTTTTGAGTTCTTTATCAACATCCAATTTTTCAATAGTATCTTTACTAAACTTTTGGTCACTATATATGTTGGGCTTAAAATCATAATCTATAACGATACTGTGATCCTCATCAAATACTTCTACCAGATTGGCCGTGTAACCGATATTAGGACCGTATTTTAAACGATAAGTTGCATCAGGATCACTGGGGTTTTGTAAGATATCTGAGTTTAAGTCCTGCCCGTCTTTTATCTTTAATTCGCCGGGATTAAGTTTATCGAAATCATCATTGTCAGTTTGTTCGCCCAGCATTCTTTTTAGGGTCTTAAATTCTTCTGTTTGTTCAATACTGGAAGAACTTCTTAAAGAGGCTCTGTATAAGATCTGAGAGTGTTTCATTAAGAATTCCAGTTTTGATTCGATATCTTTATCTCTAGTTTTGTAAACAGTTTCTTTTTTATGTCCCTTTTTAAGATAATTAAGACAGCTTTCAGGTATTGCTTTTTTGTCCAGTTCTTTTAATTTCTTAATTAAGTTGGCATTGACTGTATAAACCAACTCTATTCTGGACATGTTCTTACTGGAGGAAGCGACCATAAAAGAGTCCACCCGGATTTTCTCATCGCCGATCTCAAGTGTTTCGGCGATAAGATTAGAAAGGCTTTCTACTTCTTCTTTTATTAAATCGATTCCGGTTTCTTCTTCATACTCATAAACTCTAGCCCTAAAATTAGTAAAGGTATTAATAGAAATCGGCGGTTTATCGAAGCTGGTTAAGCGTAAAGCATATTGAAACCTATCATCAAAGTAAATAGAACCTAATAGTTCAACATCAGAAAGTCCAAATATTTCTTTTAAGATCAATGCTGCAATGATTACATTTACTGGAGAATTAGGCCTAGAAGGTTTTTTACTATATAAAACCGCAAATCTATCTTCATTAATAGCTGGAAAGATTATTTTTTGAAAAATATGAGCCCAGCTGTCTTTGAGAATGTCTTTAAGATAATTAGGCATATTTGTTACAGTATCATCAAATGACATCTGTTGAAAACTATTTTTAGTCCACATAAAAAAGCACCTCATTTATTGGGATATGTTATTTTAATTATATCACATAAACCTTGTCATAACAAGGATTATGAGAAATTAAGTGGACTAATTTTAAGATAATTTTAGTCAATTCGTTATATACTTATTGGTAAATATTTCTAGGTTTTTGTGGTACAATCATAAATTAACTTGTGAAATTATATTTAAAAATAGAATATATAAATATTTACTTACCTAATAAAGTTTTCTTTATAACATTGCTTTTTCCTGCAATATATATTATGATTTCTATTATTATAAAATTAACATTAGAATAAATACTATTGTTAAATTTCTCATAAGGGCACATACATATTTTTTAAGCTTTGATTTTTTTAAAAAAAGACATTACCGCTATAATTATCTATCGTTTGACCAAAAAAATAAAAGATTTGTGTTATGGACTCATTTTATTTACTCTTAGTAATAAGATTTTGAAAACA
>JAWOEZ010000071.1:0-13778 GCA_046482435.1 Halanaerobiales bacterium | reverse complement strand
GATAGGAGTAGTGGGTATGGACTGCCCGAATAGGTAACTTGATCGATGTTACGGGTGAAATTCATCTTATGTCCCATAAGATCAAGCGACTATGAAGCTCGGTATTTCAATGCCGAGTAGTTCACGAGAACACTTTTTATATGAAATGAGAGCTCATAAAAAGATATCTAAGTTTAAAAATTTCTTTAAAGATAAAAATAATATTGATGATATAAAATTAGAAGGTAGTGAAAATTTAATAGAATATTTATTATACAACCATAATAATTATATAAAAAAGTGGCAGAGGCAAGAGAGCGATTTTATATATACCCTTAAAATAGCACCAGTATTAATTAATAATATTGTTGTCCATAATAATTATATAGCAGAAGTTTCCTAATATATAGAGGTGTCTGAAATGCTTCCTAAAGAACATCAGAAAGCCCTTTCAAAAACCTTATCTTATATTCTCAGGCACCATCCTGAAGATTTTAATTTAAAAATGGAAATTGATGGTAGTCTAAAAGCAAGTGAACTTTTATGTGCTTTAAGGGAGGATAATAGATTCAAAGATCTAGAACCCAAAGATCTAAAAAAACTAGTTAAGAATGACCCTAAAAACAGGTTTTCAATTATAAAAGCTGATGAAGTAGAAATGATAAAAGCAAATTATGGTCATAGTATAGATAGAATTAATTTAAATTATGATAATGTTAAACCATCTAAATATCTATACCACGGTACAGCAAAAAAGTTTTGTGAAAATATTTTAAAGCAAGGGTTAAAAAAGATGAGTAGAAAATATGTACATTTAAGCAAAACAAAAAATCAAGCTTATAAAGTTGCAAAAAGAAAAACAAATAATCCAATAATATTAAAAATCAATGCATTAGAGATGTATAAAGATGGCTATAATTTTTTTAAAACGGACAGTGATATTATTTTAACAGAGTATGTTGACAACCGATATCTTAGTTTAATAAATGATGGTTAAATACTAATAGCAGCCGATATTTAGGAGGATAAAATTGGACAAAAAATATTTGTTAATTTTATTAATAATAATATTAGTAAGTGTATTATTTATTAATTATAATGATATTATCTTAAGTGATGAAAGAATAGTAGAATCAAGTACATATAATACCGAACTAAAATATACAAAAGTAGATAAAACATATAATAATAATTATTATGAGAATCAGGATGACTTCATATACGATATAAAAATAAGATATAATTATTTAGATTACCAGAATTTAGATTCTTGTTTAATGGAAGATATTCATTTCCATCCGGTTCAAAATGGTGAAACACTCTGGTCGATAGCCCAAAAGCATAATATTAATATAGATACCTTGATTGGGGCAAATAATATAGATGACATGAATAGAATTAAACCAGGAGATAGTTTATTAATCTTACCGGTTAAAGGACTTTTATATAAAATAGGTCCCGGCCAAAATATAGAAAGTATTGCAGATACTTTTAAGATAGACAGTACTCTAATTAAAGAAGCAAACAATATTAAATATAATGAGAAAGTAGAAACGGGTCGTCTAGTTTTAGTTCCAGGAGCTAAACCGGAGTTTGGTTATAAAGATAGATTAGAAAAAATGCTGGTTGCCCCTGTAGATTCACGTATTTCTTCCTATTATGGAAAAAGGTGGGGAAGAATACATGAGGGTGTTGATTATGCGGTCAATATTGGTACATCCGTAAGAGCTGCTAGTGCTGGTAGAGTTGTTTACAGTGGTTGGTCTAATGGTTATGGATATACTGTTATAATTGAACATAGAAAAGGTTTAAGAACCCTTTATGCCCACAATTCAAAGCTTTTAGTGAATGTAGGAGAATGGGTAGAAAGAAATGAGGTTATTAGTAAATCAGGTAATACTGGTAATAGTACAGGTCCCCATTTGCATTTTGAAGTAAGGGTCAATAGTCGTGCAGTTAATCCATTAAATTACTTGAGATAAATATAGTTCAGCAGTGAACTACTCGGCATTGAAATACCAAGCTTCATAGTCGCCTGCTTTTATGTCATCATTGTCCTGTTTGTCAATATCCGCACTGTTCATTTGGTAAAGTTGACTAGAAGGGGAGTTATAAATGAATGTTAACTATTTAAGAATTTCTATAACAGATAGATGTAATCTCAGATGTTTTTACTGTATGCCTGAAGAAGGTTTAGATTTAAAAGACCACTCTGAAATCATGAGTTATGAAGATATATATGATGTAACTAAAATAGCTTCTCAAGTGGGTATAAAAAAAGTTAGAATTACTGGTGGAGAACCATTAGCAAGGTTAAATTCGGAAGAACTTATAGAGATGATTAATTCCATAGATAGTATCAAGGAAGTTACGATGACTACCAACGGAGTATTATTTGCAGAAAAAGCTAAGTTGTTCAAAGAAAAAGGTTTAAACAGAGTAAATATAAGTTTGGATACTTTGGACAAAACTCAGTATAAGGAAATAACGGGTAAAGATAGATTAAATAAAGTTATTGAAAGTATTGATAAAGCGAAGGAATTAGGGTTAAATCCCGTGAAAGTAAATACTGTCTTAATAAAGGGTTATAATGATAATCAATTAGAAAAATTCATCAAATTTATGGATGAAAAAGATATTGTATTAAGATTTATAGAATATATGCCAATTGGCAACGGTAAAAATAACGATAACCATATTTCTTTAAATAATATAAAAAATAAATTGGAAGCTAAATATAGGTTTAAACCAATAGATGTGAAAGGAAATGGTCCTGCACATTACTTTAAAGTTGAGGGTTTTGATGGTAAGTTGGGTTTTATTTCACCTTTTACTCACAATATATGTGAAAATTGTAATCGGTTAAGATTGACCTCTGATGGAAAATTAAGAATGTGCCTACTAAAAGAAGATGAAACTTCTCTTTATTCAAACGATGAATTATTAAGTAAAGAAGAAATCAAAGAAATCTTTTTAAAATCTATTGAGAGTAAAAGTCCTCATTATGGTTATGATAATATTTTAAAGAACAGTAAAAAGAGCATGCACAGTATAGGAGGTTAAATTAATGGGCGATTTCAGCCATATAGACGAAAAAGGTAATGCCAAAATGGTGGATGTTACTGATAAAGATAAGACCGAGAGAAGAGCCACTGCCCGGGGAAATATTAAGATGGATATTAATACTTTAAATCGGATAAAAGAAGATAATATTCAAAAAGGGCCTGTTTTAGAAACTGCTAGAATAGCTGCCATTATGGCCGTAAAAAATACTTCAAATACTATTCCCCTGTGTCACCCTATTTCAATTGGGGGAATAGAGGTAATTTTTTCATATACAGATCATAAATTTATAGAAATAGAAGTAACCGTTAAGTCATATGATAAGACCGGGGTAGAAATGGAAGCTTTACACGGTGTTTCAGTTGCTGGTTTAACAATTTATGATATGTGTAAGGCTGTTGACAAGGATATGGTAATTGGTAATATAAGATTAATTAAAAAAACCGGAGGAAAGAGTGGACAATATATTAGAGCCGAGGAGGACTAAAGATGGACGGCAAAGTAAAAGCAGTCTGTATAAGTCGAGAAAAAGGTACTAAAAAACAAAATATAAAAGAAGCAAAATTGATTGAAAACTATGGGTTCGAAGATGATGCCCATGCGGGTGATTGGCATCGTCAAGTGAGTTTATTAGGTGTAGAAAGTATAGATAAGATGAAAAAAATGGGGATGGATTTAGAATTAGATTTCGGAGATTTTGCTGAGAATATAACAACTGAAGGCATCCAGTTATATAGTCTCCCAATTGGGACAATTTTAAATATAGGTGGAAATATTAAATTAGAGGTAACTCAAATTGGTAAAGAATGTCATCATGGTTGTGAGATATTAAAACAGGTTGGCAAGTGCATAATGCCTGAAGAAGGTATTTTTGCAAAAGTGCTGAAAGGTGGTATTGTTAAAACAGGGGATGAGATAAATATAATTGAATAATAATATTATTATATATAGATAGAGTAATCAGTCTATAAATCTAGCTCGTCATAATTATCATATATTAATTCAAGTTTATTAATACTTTCTAATCATATTATACGAGGGGGAATAGATATGGATAAGTGTGTAAATCAGGAAGCAAATATGGATTATTGCAATTGTACATATGAGCCCTGTCCAAGGAAAGGCAAATGTTGTGAATGTATAAGATACCATCAGAAAATGAATGAAATGCCTGCTTGCTTTTTCCCGGATGATGCCGAAAAGACTTATGATAGATCAATACAACATTTTGTAAGCCTCTATTCTTAAAAATCTTAAGCTTTAATAGAATGGTTTAGAGTGTAAATTTATCTGAATTTTTTAAAAATTTAAAATTAAGGAATTTACTTTACTTTTGATGCCTTATAACTTAAAATACTAATAATAACTATAGAGAAATATTAAAATTTAATACAATAGATAAATAGT
This sequence comes from Halanaerobiales bacterium, assembly GCA_046482435.1. Lineage (GTDB taxonomy): Bacteria > Bacillota > Halanaerobiia > Halanaerobiales > M55B127 > M55B127. The sequence continues at coordinate 9,329 of JAWOEZ010000071.1, read as the reverse complement.
GCCAAATTATAATTATTCAAATCAGACATGTCTATAAATAAATTGGATTAAAACAATCGATACTATATACAGAGATATTATATTTATCGTTTCTATTATAAAGGTGTTTATTGGTTTTTCAGGAATATAATATCTATGAGGAGATGATTTCAATAATGGAGAAGTTATATCTACTAGATGGACATAGTCTAGCACATAGAGCATTTTATGCACTACCTCTTTTAACTACAGAATCTGGTGAATATACTAATTCAGTGTTTGGGTTTGCAAGAATGCTTTTTAAAATTATAGATGAAGAAAAACCCGATCATATTGCTGTTGCCTTTGATTTGAAGGGCCCAACTTTTCGTCATCAAGAATATGAAGAATATAAAGCTGGGCGGAAGAAGACACCGGATGAATTAATTCCACAAATAGATTTAATTAAAAAGGTATTGGAATCATTAAACATACCCACCATAGAGAAAAAAGGGTTTGAGGCTGATGATGTAATTGGAACTATTGCTAAAAAAGCAGCCGGAAAGGCTATAGATGTAAAAATCGTAACAGGTGATAGAGATGCATTACAGTTAATTGATGAACATATAAATGTAATATATACCCGAAAAGGAATAACAGATATCGTAGAATATGATATTGAAGAAGTAAAAGACAAGTATGAATTAGAGCCTCGACAATTGGTTGATATGAAGGGTTTAATGGGTGATAGTTCAGATAACATACCGGGAGTTCCTGGCATAGGTGAAAAGACAGCAACTAAATTACTTAAAGAATTTGATAATATGGAAAATGTTTTAGAGAACATAGAGCAAGTTTCTGGTAAGAAGAGAAAAGAAAATTTGAAAAATTATTCGGAACAGGCTAAAATGAGTAAAAAACTTGGTAAAATAGTAACAGATCTAGAAGTTGATTTGGATTTTAAAGATCTAAAGTTAGAACAACCAAATTTTGAAGATGTAATTGATTTATTTAAAAGATTAGAATTTAATTCTCTCTTGGATAGATTTGAAGATGATATAGAAAAAAAGCTCAAAGAACTAAGTTATAATAAAATTGTAAGTAATGAAGCTACAGAAGATGTTATATCTAAAATAGAAAACAAAAATCTATTTGCTTTTACAATTAATAAAAATGATGATGAATTGTTAATAAAAGTTGAAGATAAAATTTGCAAGTTTAAACCTTTCAATCAATATACAGATAAATTTACTAAATTATTTGAAAATGAAGAAATTAAGAAGTTGTCTTTTCATAGTAAAGAGAATATAAGATATCTAAAAGAAAACAATATAGAAATTAGAGGGTTGAGTTTTGATCCACAGTTAGCATCATATTTACTTAACCCTGATCAAAGTCCCCTTGATTTAGACAGCATGATAATGAGAGAATTCAATGTTTCCAAAGAAGATTTAGAAAACTCAGATGATAGAAAAGCCCAACTTCTAAATTATCTTTATGAGTTAAATGAAATTTATACTGATAAGTTAAAGTCGAAAGATTTATGGGAACTTTATACAGATATTGAACTACCTCTAATTAAAGTATTAGCACAAATGGAGCTAAATGGAATTTATGCAGACTGTAAATTTCTAAAAGAATTATCTGGTGAAATTGCTAATAAACTTAGTAAAATTGAAGAGAAAACTTATGATTTATCAGGCGAAGAGTTCAATTTAAATTCGCCAAAACAATTAGGAGAAATCTTATTTGAAAAGTTGGACCTTCCAGTAATCAAAAAAACAAAAACAGGTTATTCTACTAGTATTGAGGTTTTAGAAAAATTAGAGGGCCAACATGATATTATACCTTTAATAATGGATTATAGAAAATACTCAAAGATTAAATCTACTTATGTTGATCCTTTGCTTGAATTAGTTGATGAAAATACAGGTAGAATCCATACTAATTTTAATCAGATGGTTACTGCAACTGGAAGGTTAAGCAGCACAAAACCTAATTTACAGAACATCCCTATCAGAACTGAAGAAGGTAGAAAACTTAGGAAAGCTTTTATTCCTGAAGAAAAGGATTGGGTTTTATTATCTGCTGATTATTCTCAAATTGAATTAAGGGTTTTAGCTCATATTAGTCAAGATGATCAATTGATTAGGGCGTTTAATGAAGGACAGGATATTCACACTCAAACTGCTTCAGAAGTGTTTGAAGTAGCTAAAGAAGATGTCACCTCTGACTTAAGGAGACATGCTAAAGTAATTAATTTCGGTATAGCTTATGGAATGAGTTCATATGGACTAGCGAAAGATCTGGATATTTCAAACAGTGAAGCAGATGAGTATATAAATAAATATTTTAGTAGATTTCCTGGTGTGAAAAAGTACATGGATGATATTGTTAAGAAAGCTAAAAATAATGGCTATGTGCGTACTATTTATGATAGAATGAGATATATTAAAGGTATAAATAGTAGTAATTACCATAGAAGGTCTTTTGCAGAAAGGGCTGCAATAAATACTCCGATCCAGGGAAGTGCTGCAGATATAATGAAAATCGCAATGATTGAAGTCTATAATGTTCTAAGAGACAAAAATATAAATGTAAAAATGTTATTACAAATCCATGATGAAATAGTTTTTGAAGTAGCACAATCAGAACTTGCTGAGATAGCCCGATTAGTTAAAATTAAAATGGAGCAAGCTGTCGAGTTGGATGTTCCTGTAATTGTAGATTTTAAAACTGGCAAAAATTTAAAAGAACAAAATGAATATGAAATAAAATAGTAGAGGTGTATAAAATGCCGGAGTTACCTGAAGTTCAAACAGTAGTAACAGGTTTAAATAATATATTAAAAAATAAGAAAATCATTAATACCTATATTTATGATGATACTGTTATTGGTTACCCTGAAAAAGGTGATTTTATTAAAAAAAGCAATGGTAAAACGATAAAATCTCTTTCAAGAAAAGGAAAATATATAATCATAAATTTCAAACAACCTCCTGAGAGATTAGTAGTACATTTAAGAATGTCGGGTCAATTATTGTATAAAAAAAGAGAAGCAAACAGGCAAAAACATACCCATGTAGTTTTTGAATTTAATGATAATACAGATTTGAGATTTAATAATGTAAGAAAATTTGGGAGACTTTATTTAATTGATGATCAAAATTTAGATAAAGCTGGTAATTTGGAAAACTTAGGTGTGGAACCTCTTAGTGATAAGTTCACTTTAGAGTTGTTCAAAGAAATTTTAAAGAACAGAACAGGCATGATTAAGCCCCTTTTAATGAACCAGGAGATCATTGCAGGAATCGGTAATATATATGCCGATGAGGCATTGTTTCTATCTCAGATAAGGCCTGATAAAAAGGCAAATAAGCTTAGTGAAAAAGAGATTGAAGATTTATATCATAAAATCCGAAAAATATTGAAAAAGGGTATTAAAATGGGAGGAACTTCTGTTAGTGATTATGTAAATGCTCTTGGAAAAGCAGGGCAATTTCAAAACGAACTGAATGTTTATAAAAAAGAAGATGAAAAGTGTAATTATTGTGACGAAAAAATAGTGAAAAAGAAGGTCAGTGGTCGAGTTGCTAGGTTTTGTCCCAACTGTCAAGATTAAGGAGGTTTATTTTGATTATTGGACTAACAGGAGGAATAGCCACTGGTAAAAGCACAGTATGCAAAATTTTAAAAGATTTAAATATTAATGTTATTGATTCGGATCAGATAGCTCATCAAGTTTTGAATTATGAGGATGTAATTGATAAAGTACAAAAGATATTTGGTAATAAAGTGATAGATAAAGATGATAAAATTGATAGAAAGAAACTTGGTAAGATAGTTTTTGAAGATAGTAAAAAACTAAAAATATTAGAATCAATAACACATCCTAAAATATTTGAAATTATCGATCAAAAACTAGAAGAGACAGAAGATGAATTGGTGGTTTTAGATGCACCATTATTATTTGAAACTTCTTTAGATGATAAGGTTGATGAAACGTGGGTTGTATATGCCAGTAAAAAAACACAAATTAATCGTTTAAAAGAACGAGATAATTTAGATAAACAGGAAGCTTTAAATAGAATTAATGCTCAGATGGATTTAAATAAAAAAGTTAAAAAAGGTGATGTGGTTATTAATAATGAAGGTACTATTCAAGAATTAGAAAATAAAATAAAAAAGATAATTGAAGAAAAAAATTAATCTTATGTTTTTCAGATGTTTTCTTAAAACTATTTCCATTAGATTTTTTATAATAAAAGGAAGGAATTCAACTGATTTCATAGAATATATAAATAGAGTTTATATTGAGAGTTTTATTGTTATGTAAGTTTTGTTGGTCCTACTTGGGATCAAAAATTCTTTCTATATTTTAAAGGGGGTGGGATTAGAGAAAGAAAGTAATTTGATATTACAATTAAATTTTTCAAATTAGTTAGTATTAATTCAAGGAGGGAAAAATTTTAATGAGAAATAAATTTATTGTATTATTGTTGTCATTAGTATTAATCTTTACATTAACAAGTATTGTAGGAGCAGAAGAGGATGAAGTTGAAAGTCCTGATACCTATACTCATGTTACAATAGGTGATCAAAGTACTTTAGATCCACATTATTCATATGATACAGCTAGTTCAGAAGTAATTGATAATGTATATGAATGTTTAATTCAGTACGAAGGTGAATCTATTGATGAATTTTCACCTTTATTAGCAACTGAAGTACCTTCTCAAGATAATGGACTAATTTCTGAAGATGGTACAGAATATACTTTCCCAATCAGGGAAGATGTTCAATTTAGTAATGGAGATACATTAACTCCTGAAGACGTTAAGTATAGTTTCATAAGAGGTATGATTATGGACCGTACAGCTGGTCCAATGTGGATGATTTTTGAACCTCTATTTGGATACGCAGGTTCACTTAGTGATGTTACTGCAGAAGTTGTCGATGTAGAAGAACCTCAAGAATTAACTGCAGAAGAATCAGCTGAAGTTTTTGAAGTATTAGATGAAAAAATCACAATTGATGGAAACGAAGTTACATTCCATTTAGCAGATCCTTATCCTCCATTCCTAAATATTGTTTCACAACACGCAGCTTGGTCAAGTATACTTAATAAAGAATGGAGTATAAAACAAGGTGCATGGGATGGCGATCCAGAAACAATTGCTGATTATCACGATCCATCCAAAGAAGATGACCCACTTTATGACACAATGATGGGTACTGGACCATTTATTTTAACTGATTGGGTAAATGGAGATCGTGTTGTCTTTGAGAGAAATGAAAATTATTGGCGAGAACCTGCTAATTTCAAAACTGTAATAATTAAGAATATTGATGAACCTACTACACGTATTCTACTACTAGAACGTGGAGATGCGGACTCAATAGCATTAGATTATCAATATTTTGATCAAATTGAAGGTCGTGATGACGTCAGGATTGAAAAAGGCCTTCCCGTATTACAGAGCTTGACTACGTTATTTAATTGGACTATCAATACAAAAGGTAATGATTATATTGGTAGTGGAGAATTAGATGGTGAAGGTATCCCAGCTGACTTCTTTACAGATATTCATGTAAGAAAAGGATTTAGTTATGCCTTTAATTACGAAGCATTTATAGAAGAAGTAAGACAAGGCCAGGCCACTAAACTTCGTGGTGCCATTGTGCAACCATTAATGGGTTATGATGAAGATTCTCCTGCTTATGAATTAGATCTTGAAAAAGCGGAAGAACACTTCAAACAAGCCTGGGATGGAGAGGTTTGGGAAAAAGGATTTGAAATGACAATCCTTTATAACTCTGGTAATATGAGTAGAAAAACTGCTGCTGATATCTTTGAAACATATTTAGAACAGCTTAATCCTAAATTTGAAATAGATACAAGAGCAGTTCAATGGTCAACTTTCTTAGATGAATCAGCCAGAGGTACATTACCAGTTCAAATTGGTGGTTGGTTAGCTGACTTCCCAGATCCACATAATTGGGCACAACCATTCTTAGACTCCAAAGGCTATTATGGAAATAAACGTGGAGAAAACTATATTGAATGGGCTAAAGAAAATGTTGACCCATTAATTGAAGATGGAATTACTGAGCTGGATCAAGAGAAACGTGCAGAAGTTTATGAAGAAATTCAATTAATTTCTCACGAAGAAGCTATTGATGTATGGATTGACCAACCATTTGGTGCAAGAATTCAGAGAGATTGGGTAAAAGGTTGGTACTACAACCCAATGCGTCCAGGTCAATACTTCTATATCCTAGACAAATAAGAAGTGTATCAACAATCTAGTATATATATAATAATGCCAGGGGGAATTAATTCCCCCTGGCAATTCTATGAAAATAGTAGATATGTAAAAATTTAGTAAAAAAAGAAAGGAGTTTTAACTGTTGATAAATTACATTGTAAGACGGCTATTAATTTTGCCGCTTATATTATTCGGTGTAACGTTATTAGTGTTTGGTATGTTAATGACGCTAGGTCCATATCAAAGACTTTCAACATATGTAAGTGACCCTTCGCAGCTTAAGGGTGGCGGTTTGGATAAATTAGTATCCAAACATGGACTTGACGATCCCTTTTACATGCAGTATGCTAGATGGGCAAAGGGGTTAATAAGTGGTAATTTAGGTTGGTCAGAGGCAGCTGGTGCCCCGGTGGTGGAGGCAATATTTTCTCGATTCCCTGCTACACTAGAACTAGCGATTTTGGCGGTGATACCCGTAATTATGGGTGGAATTTGGCTCGGAGTTTTTGCCGCAGTCCATCATAATGATTTATGGGATCATGCTACCAGGGTGTTTTCAACTGTCGGTTGGTCGTTTCCAACCTTTGTTTTTGGATTAATAATTCTAATGATATTTTATGGAGTCTTGGGGTGGACACCGCCCGGCAGATTATCAAATTGGGCTTTAGAGCTCAAAAATTCAGAACAGTTTATTAGGTATACAGATTTGAATATCATAGATGGATTGTTAAATGGAAATATATCATTTGTATTTGACTCGTTTAGGCACTTAGTTGCACCCGTATTTACATTAGCTGTAGTATGGTGGGCGTTTATTTTAAGGATAACAAGGTCGAGTATGTTAGAAACCTTACGTAAAGACTATATTAGAACGGCCCGTGCAAAAGGTGTTAAGGAAAATATTGTTATAAATAAACACGCGAGAAGAAATGCTTTAATTCCAGTTGTTACAGTAGCAGGACCGATGGTTTTAGGTTTATTAGGTGGTATAGTAACAGTGGAAACCGTGTTTGGCTATAGAGGGTTAGGTTTATTAGCCTATGAGACAGCAACCAGATTAGACTATGCAGGTATTCTAGGAATAGCAATGTATTTTGGTGGTATTTTAGTACTTATCAACCTTATTGTTGATGTATCTTATGCCTTCATAGATCCTAGAATTAGATTGGAGTGATATATATATGCAATGGTCAGAAATATTAACGAGACTAGTTACTAATAGATTATCACTTTTTGGTATCATAATAGTATTCTTCTTTGCTTTCGTAGCAATATTTGCGCCCTGGATAGCTCCACCTGCTAATCCAGATGAGCCATATGAAATACCAAGAATTGGATGGAAAGTAGCTCCAACACCACCAGATGCTGACAATATATTCGGTACAACCGAAGGTTCGTATGATATTTTTTATGGAATGGTATGGGGTTCTAGAACTGCTTTCAGAATTGGTTTTATTGTTGTAGGAATAAGTACATTAATTGGGATATCTGTTGGAACGATATCAGCTTTTTATGGGGGCTGGTTCGATGAAATAATGATGCGGGTAACGGATGTTTTCATGTCGATACCGTTTTTAGTGGCAGCATTAGTTTTAACGGCTATATTAGGTAAAGGACTTGATAAAGTAATGATTGCCTTAGTTGTCTTCGGCTGGATGGGAACGGCCCGTTTAATGCGTTCTCAGGTATTAGAAATAAAGGCAGAGGAGTTTGTTGATGCTGCTTATGCTTTAGGAGCTGGAGACACTAGAATAATTTTTAAGCATGTATTATTAAATAGTATTTTCCCTGTTTTAATACAGGCTTGTATGAGAATGGGTTCAATGGTAATAACTGCAGCCACATTAAGTTTCTTGGGTGTTGGTGCACCAGAAGGTTATGCTGACTGGGGACAGATGATTTCCTTTGCAAGAAACTGGATTATGGGTACTCAGGGTCATCCTCTCAATTATTGGTATACACTAATGATTCCTGGTGCTGCTATTTTATTATTCAGTTTGTCATGGAACCTAATTGGTGATGCGTTTAGAGATATTCTTGATCCAAAGTTGCAAAAAAAATAATTTAGACAAAGTAGGTGGTAGATTTGAGTAAGGAAAAGCTGATAGATGTTAATGATTTGACGACTTACTTCCACACTGAAGAAGGTGTGGTTAAAGCGGTAGATGGAGTAAGTTTTGAGGTCTATCCAGGTGAAACATTAGGTATAGTAGGAGAATCCGGTTGTGGAAAGAGTGTAACCTCACTTTCCATCATGAGGCTTATCGAGTCTCCTCCGGGAAAGATAGAAAAAGGCGAAATAATGTTTAACGGTAAAGACTTAACCAAGTTAAAGCAAAAACAGATGAGAAAGATCAGGGGTAATGATATCTCAATGATCTTCCAGGAACCGATGACTTCATTGAATCCGGTTTATACGGTGGGAGATCAGATAATGGAAGCAATTTTAATTCATAAAGATGTCAATAAAAAGCAGGCCCGTCAAGAAGCGATAGATATGTTAATAAAGGTAGGAATACCGCTACCCGAACAGCGCGTTGACGAATATCCCCACCAGTTGAGTGGAGGGATGAGGCAGCGAGTAATGATAGCGATGTCGCTATCCTGTGATCCCCAGCTTCTAATAGCTGATGAGCCGACAACAGCACTTGATGTTACAATTCAGGCCCAGATCTTAGAGCTGATGAACAGCTTAAAAAGGCAGTTCGGAATGGCGATTATGATGATCACTCATGACCTTGGTGTAATAGCAGAGGTATCAGATCGTGTAGCAGTAATGTATGCCGGTAAGATAGTTGAGTACGCAGATGTAGAGACCCTTTATGGAGATCCAAAGCATCCCTATACATGGGGATTAATGTATTCTATCCCTCACATTGAGAAAGAACTAGAGAGGTTAGAAGCGATCCCTGGTAATGTTCCCAACCCGCTTGATTTTCCGGAGGGATGTAAGTTCAACACGAGATGTCAATTTGCGACAGACAAATGCCGTGTAGAGGAGCCTGAGCTTGAAGAAGTAGAAGAAGGGCATTATTCAGCTTGCTGGCATGTAGATAAATTAGAGGAACAAAAAGCTGCAAAAGGAAGAGGTTAACGGAGGTG